>JBAYMP010000043.1:0-18993 GCA_041663505.1 Bacteroidales bacterium
AATGTTCATCAGGTTCACCGGTACATCGAAGAGTACCTTCACGGGGAATTGGTAGATCTCTCGCTAAAAGGGAGTTGCATTTGCATTATGGATAATATGTTCCCGCCGCAAGAAATGGATGCTGAGAATTATATATGGACAAAGATCCCCAAGTCAAAGGAGTAAATCATGGACGAAGCAAAGAGATATGATCCGAATATTGACAAAGCAGGATATGCCGAGGTCTATATCGGGAATGTTGAACAGCATTCCCAGAAACTTGAAAAAATTACAAATCCCCCCTACAAAACTCCCCAACTTGGCGATGCCCCGGAGGAGATGCAGAAAGAAGCAGACCAGATCTACAAAGATCTCCGGAAGAACCAGTATTCCGAAGAGACACCAAAAGACCGGGAGGCGGCATCGGGGACGATGTGGAAAATATTAAAATCTACGTGGGAACAGGACAAGGACGGAAAATGGGTTAAGAAAACGAAACCTGAGTAACAAGCAAAATGGCACAAACTCCGTGCGGGTATGAGCCGGCAGAGCAATACCCGAAATGCAAACAATGTAAACAGCACGCATGTAAAGTGTTTACGGAAGCTCCGGCGCCAGTTCACGTTCCCCGAAAAATCAAAGTTCCTGAATAAATGTCTGACTTCGTTGTTTCCCATATGACACAGGCATTGCCGAAAATCGTCCGTGTTATTCCGGATGCCGACAGGGTCTATTCAGACGATCCGAGATGGGCAGACGTAACAAAAGAAGAGCGACACATAGCGTTTCAGGTTATTAACCGAATCCAGGGACAAGAGTTTATTGTTGCACGGGCGGAATGGTTCGACGGGCACCTGTTTTACCATCTGGTAATCCGTCCGAAATTGAGGATTAACGACGTGTTCGGAGTGCCGATGGATATCGGGTATGCGTTCGTGCCGTATGAATACGTAACCATCATCAAGCAAGGATTTATGGAAGCGACATGAAGGAACGGAAACTTTCAAAAGACACATGGGCGGACCCGACGCGGACGTTATCCCGGATTATTCGGACAGAATCAGAAATAGCGAAACTGTTTAAGAATTATCGGAAAGCCGTAATAGCGGAGCTGAAACCGGCAGAACAGCCAACGTTTCACACGCAGAAAACCGTTCAATTAACGATTACCGATTTGGACTGGCTTTTCAAACGCCTTAACATTCTCGCTCTTCAGCACCTCATTACGCCGGCAGATAAGATTCTCGAAAAAGCAATAGTCGAATCGTATCTGCACGGGACGAAATACGCTGATATCCAGATGAAGCCGATAGGAATCCGACTGGGAGCGCCGTTAGACGTTCGGCAGCGGGAATGGAAGAAAATAGGTGTATTGGTTGAGAAAGCGAAATGGGAGTTTAAAGGCGTTTCGGAAGCCAATAATCAGGTGATCAGGCGTATTATTTCAGACGGGATGGTAAACGAACAGAACGCCGGGCAGATTGAAAAAGCGATAATGGACGCGAATAGCAACATCGGGGAACGGCGAGCTAAGATGATCGTCCGGACGGAAACGATGCGGGCGGTTAATCAGGGAGCGGTAGAGAGGTATAAAGAAGGCGGAATAAACCGTGTAGAATTTCTAACGGTTGCGGATGAACGAACCTGTGAAGAATGTGAAGGACTGGATGGACAGGTATTCGATATTGACAACGCACCAGATATGCCAAGACATATAAATTGTAGGTGTATATTAATACCCACAATAGAAGAAGTGACACAAAAATACGAATCACATGTTCACGGAGGAGAATGCGGAGCGGGAGATCCGGGTAGTCCGGGATTCCAGCCGGGGAACACGTGCGCTAAAGGTGATGGGACTGGTAGGGGCGTTCCCCAAATGACTCAAGAACGCTGGTTAGGGGACAACACAAAAACATTACACGAATATACGTCGAAATTAAATGAGTCTGGTGTAAAAGATTACCGCGATGATTATTATAAATATGGTAGTGTTACCGCAGCAGACATTCAAAATATCGAAAATAATTATTTTGGCACCCGAAGATCTTTTGAAGTAAATGATGAACTCAGGTTTGGCGATCTTCATCCAGCAACCAAAAAAATTGTTGATAGTTTAGATCGCATCGGGACAACACATGGAAGAGAATTGCCTGCAGGAATTGAATTGTTCCGGGGAGTTGGCGTTCACTCTGGGGAATATCTAGCCGGATTAAAACCCGGAGATATTTGTGAAGATAAAGCATTCCAATCATTTACTTACGATTCCTCACATGCATATCAATTTTCAAAGACGTGGGGAACGTCAGACAATGACAGAACATTTATCCGGGCAATAACACTTGGGGGAGAAAAAGCTTTACACAATCCTGAAGAAACGGAGATTCTTTTTCCGCGAGGTACATCTTGGAAAGTTATCAGTAATGATCTCATTACCCCAGAAAAAGATAATCCTCAGGGGTATGCTCCATTCAACTATCATATTGTGACGGTGATAAAGAAATGACGGAATCAAGATTTACCGGAGAGTATACAAAAAAAGGGTACGAAGCCATTACTGATGAAGAGAGAGAAAGTCTAAACCGTGCATTCAATAAAAAAATACCGGAAAAAATTACCCAGAAATCCGAGCCGGAACAAATCCACGGAATCGGTACAATTCTCTGATCATGGCATTCTTCAGACCGTATTCAGCACGCGAGAAAGCGTATATTATTCAATGGCAGTATGAGAAATCGGCAGGAGCGATAGCAGCGGATTTGAATCGATGGGACGAAAATCAAAAGGATCCGAGACAGCCGGGTGGGATAAGGAAATTCTGTTATCGGAGGCGGCATTCGTTGCCAGAACGGGAATCGGAATAATCATCTTTTATCGACTGTAACATACTTTTTTATACTGATATCTCCTATTACTTTGTTAATCGTAGGAGAGCGATGGCATGATGATTATTGAAACCCCGCATTTCACATATAATGAGATAGAAAATCAGATAAAAGATCCAATCCGCTCTGTTTTGATTGCGAGGACTCTTTTCGCAAAACAGACATTCCTTTTGAGTTCCCAAACTCAGATAGATTGGATGACATGTGAATCGGAATTTGACCTTACTCATAATAGTATCATTCCAGCGTATACTGCCGCATACCTAACAACCTTACAGGAAAACACGAAAATATTCCGGTTGTTAGAAGATAACGCAGGAACAACAATTGAGATGCAATCCTCGTTATTTCATACCATTCAATTAGCAAAAAGCATGCTTAACCAGATTGGTTGTTTTGGTATGAATTTTAATCTAGTACTCCATCCGCAAAAATACTATGAACTGTGTATTGATGGGAAGAATATGATCAAATGTTGTACTGCCGAACTCAATCCCTGTGCGAATATGCCAAAAGGTACTATATACAAATGCCCCATAGACCAATATGGTAAATCACTTCTTTCAAAAGATGGTTTAATTTGTCCCGTTGATCCTATAGGGCAATATTTAGAACTTTTTTTCGGCAAACACTACCAATGTATTTTTAATTCACCAGAGGAAAAATCGGGTAAAATTATAACCGAAATTTATCCAAGTATTAAACACTCGCAATCTATTGGAATACTTACATAATACAATTCTTTTTTTTAGAAAATTTTTAAATGAGCCTTAAAAGTAAGAAATACCCATTACTCTTTTAAGGAGCATTTCTCGGAATATCGCCGGCTCCTATCAATCTTTATCAATCTCTTGAAATTTCAGAAACGTTTTAGGAAGTGAAAATATGGCGGCAACACTATCAGTGACGAGTCCTCTACAGCTAGGCAGCGAAGGGGATTGCACGTTCACCCAGCTTACCGCACCCGGCGCAACGGATTCTTTAGAAGTAAAAAGTCTAAAGTATCATACTCTTCAGTATACTACTACGACGATTGATACCAACGTCGTATTGAGAGCAGAAGGCAGTATTGACGGCACGAACTGGTTTAACCTTGACGGAAATGATACCGATATCACCGTCAGCACGAATACAACCAATGCGTTCGTGTTCTTCGGGAACCTTTCGTATATCCGGGGCAATTTCGTTAGCGAAACGGGCGGTACAGCGGCTAAGGTGGATTTCAGATATTCAGGAGCAGTGTGAACAATGGGATACTTTCATGCGTTTACGCAACTCACGGCGGCAGGTGCAACAAATTCTGTCAGCGTCAGTGACTTTTCGGAACACATCCTTCAGTATACGGTAGCGGCGATTAACGATAACGTCGTGCTCCGTATGGAAGGCAGCATCGACGGCACGAGTTTCTTCAATCTTTCAAGCGAGAATGTTGATGTAACCGTCGTTGCAAACGAAACGAACGCCTTTGTCTATTCAGGCAAAGTGAATTACGTCCGGGGCAGGTTCGTTTCCGAGTCGGGTGGAACGGCAGCAACGGTCGATTTCGTCTATACAGGACGGTGATTTAAGCATGGTACATATTCTAACAAAAGAGACTTCTTCGGGACTGATGCCGACGACCTTCAGTTACAAGGCAGCGGTTAAATGCGCAACCACGGCAGACGGGACGCTGGCAACAGCCTACGCCGCCGGGCAACTGGTTGACGGATACACGCTTATTACAGGCGATCGGATCCTGATCAAGAACCAGACGGCAGCGGCAAAGAACGGGGTCTATACGGTCAACGCAACCGGCGCACCGACCAGGGCAACAGACCTGAACGCTGCAACGATGTTCCCCGGTGCGGTTGTGGCAGTTGAACAGGGGACTGTGAATGCCGATTCGGGATGGGTATGCACGGCAGACGGCGGGATAACGCTGGAAACGTCTGATATTCCTTGGGTTCTGTTCGGAGGAATGAAAGCCGGAAACGGTCTTACCCTGACGGCAGACGTGATCTCAATTGACACGGCAATTACAGCGGATTTGTCGACTGCACAAAATTTCACGAAAAAGAACATTGACTTTGCGGGTGCTACTGGTCGGGCTGATACCGGACTTACGATCTTTTCATACGGGACGATTGACGCGCCAAAAACAATCTCATCAGGAGAAGAAATCATCCCGTTCCAGATGTACATGCAGAGTACAACCAACGCATCGGTATCAGAGAACAGCCTGATCAACGCATATCTCAAGACCGAGAATACAACGATCGACCAACCGAACCGCCGTATCCAGAACGTCCTCGTCAATACCAAGTTGAATTACGACTGTTTTGACGCTTATGCGGTGCAGGCTCATATCACCGTCGCAACCGAGATGAAGACCACGAATGCCAACGCACATATCACCGGCATCAGTGGAAAAGCGGTACTTACCGCAGCAGCAACCGCAGGCTGGGTAACTGCCGGGCTGTTTATCATTGAAGGAGCTGCTGCCGTTACGCAGATGTGCCATGGTATCTCAATTGTCTGTGAAGTTGGGGTTACGGCCTGTCAATCGTTGCTTCATCTCTATAATGATGCAGCGGGAACCGTGGGTATCAACTATCAGGGCAATTTCACCAAAGGCATTGATTTCTCTGGCGGAACATGGTCGCAAGGCGCAGCTAATTTCGTGATGGCTTATGGAACTGCTGCAACGGCAGTCTCAGTCACTCCGACCGATACTATCATTCCGGTGCAGGTCAATGTCATCTCGATTGCTGACCACGGGACAAGCGGGGATGAAACCATCGGAGCAACGTACTTCCGAACCGCAACATCTACCGCGAGCCAGCCAAACCATCAGCTTGCTACCTGTATGGTACGGGTAAAAGTTGCAAATAACATCTGGGATGCGTATGGTGTCCAGTCTCATCTCTCGTTCGGAAATGTCACCGTAGAGACCACCGGTGCTAATGCACACCTGACCGCAATCAGCGGCAAAGTGACTTTCGATACAACGACTGTAACAAAGGGATGGGTAACTGCCGGGCTGTTCATTATTGAAGGTGCCGGGACCTGCTCGCAGATGTGTCATGGTGTCAGCATTGTTGAGGAAGCGGGATCAACCGGCGCTCAGTCAATGCTTCACCTGAATACAGATGTTGGGACTACCCCCTACTTCTCCTTTGCAGGAGCAGACGGGACGGGAAAGAGCCTCTATACTCACACCGCTGCCGGAACCCAGACGGGAACGATCAAGGTTCTCATCAACGGGGTTGCAGCATGGATTCCATTCATGCAGGCAGAATAAACCCCAACAAAACCTTTTTATCCATCCCGACATAAGAGAATTGTTAATAAGTCAATCATAGGAGAGATTTATGAAAGTTGGTTTAAATGTATTGGAACGGGTGATGTTGTTAAGTGTCTTACCGAAAGAAGGCAACTTTACGACATTACGATTAACGCGAGAACTCCAAGCTAAGATCGGGATTTCCGCAGCAGAGTATAAAGAATTTGAAGTTCAGACCGATGAAAAAGGTTCCAGGTGGAATATCAAAGGCGCAGCACCGACGGAGATTGAATTTGCCGATGCGGAAATTGACATCATCAAAAAGCAACTCAAAGAGTTAGACTCAAAAAACAAACTCACAAATGATCTGTTTTCAGTCTATGAAAAATTTGTAAATTAACCTTTTTTTTCAGATCATATCCCCGTGAGCGATATTAAGTAAGACATACTTATTATCAGTATAATGCCGACTTCCACGGACTACGAACCTGTTACAGCGAAAGCCGAAGTGATCCGGAATTTAGGCGGCTCGGCGGATTCACATGATGCGATTCTTCAGTTTCTCAATCGGGTAATCGGAGATCTGTATTTTCCGCACGAGAGTTTTGTTCATACGGTGAACGGATGGAACGGCATTCCGATTATCTTCGCGAAAGATCATCCCGATTTAAAGGCGTTTGACGAACAACGGGAAAAAGAACTCGCTCGGATTGGCGGGATTATAGTCGGGGACGTTCAACATGCCAATATTGTTACTGTTGGTCACCCCCGGCTAATGGGACAGTTACGGTTTACGGATACCGGCGAAATGAGTCAACATATCTTAAACGGGAAACTGTCACTATCAACCGGGTTCTGGTGTCATACAGACCGCCGCTCTTCTACCCGGACGCTGGTCGGGGACGTAAAACCTAATCACGTGCTGGTATTCGTGGAAGATCTAAAAAACCAGCCGAAAGATCAAGGTTCGGTTATCCTGAACAAAGAAGAGCGAAAGTTTTGCCATGCGAACGAGGAGGCTGCCAGCCTAATCAAAGAGGCAGGTGAGATCGTGGAAGAAACAGAACAAGACGCAATTACGAACGTCGGAAAAGTCATTTCTCAAAAGAACTGTTCCCGGCTCCAGAAAATAATTTCCAAACTCAAAGAAGTGTTCGGCTCGCACAACGAAGCGATCAAGGACATGGAAGGACTGTTTTCTGATATGGTAGGCGGCAGGTCGGACGTGAACGGCGATTATCAATCTGTTCTGCCTCCGACAGGAGCAACTGACCAGCCGGAACTAGCGGCGGCGGGCAAAGAATCTGTTGGAAATGACCGGCTGAGAGATGCGATCACCTATCCGGCAACCGGCGGCATGAGAGCCGAAACGTCAATGAAGCAGAAAGCCGAGACAGCCGGAACTACGGTGGGTGATGCGATGACGACAGAAAAACCAGAACTGGCAGAACAGACCCAGAAATCCATGAAAGATTTGACGCCGTTTAAGAAAGCGTTCAACAAGGATGGAGACCCGGGTTCTGAGACTGCCGCTCCGACGGAAACCCCTGAAGAGGAGACTGAGGACGAGGACGAAATGATGAATGCAGATATGAAAGGAGCCCTTGAAAAGATGGGGTTCAAGTACGAGAACGGCGCTGCGTTTCTGACCCAGCTCAAACAGATGCTTGCAGATAAAAAGGCGCTGGAAGAGCGGGTCAACAAATCCGATGCCGAACTTGCCGAGTTCAAGAAAGGCAAAGAAAACGCCGAAGAGGAACTCGAAGAGAAAAAGCAGAAGATCGCCACTATGCAGTTCGATGAGTTCAAGAACAAACTGCCAAAGGGCATGTATCCCAAAACGCCGGAAGCCGAAACGCAACTCCGGAAAGACTGGGACGCCGATCCGGTATCCGTGACAAACAAGGTAATGGATTCGGCTCGCGGACTGAAACCCGGCACCAAAGAAGAGGGTGTTACGAACACGGCAACCGAACAGAAACTGGCGGCAATTGAAGAGATCAAGAACAAAAAAACCCGTGGTATCGGCACGATCAAGTTTGCGGCTGATGGGTCGCGGGTGTGGGAGGACTGAAGAATGTCTGTGTGGAAACAGTATACCCCGACCGACAAGATTGTTCTTGCCGGCAATGCTGAAACCGGGGAAGAGTTGAGCGTTGAGACTACTACGGCGATGATACCGGGCAAACTGGTCATCTACGGGTCAACTGACGACGATGTGGTTGTCGGAACGAACGCCATTGCTCCAATCGGGGTGCTTGGGTACGAAAGGACCGCGCTCCTGATGAGACCAAAAGACGCTGCAGGTGCGTACTACACGATGGACGGTACATATCCAGCGTCATCCAGCACGGTGAACTCACGGGCATTTGTGCACCAATCAACCGATCTCGCATGGTATGGCTGGTGGGAAGCCTGCGTTGGGACTACGGATGCCGTTGTCAAAGGGCAACTTCTCTATCCCGGTCCGACCGGTCACCTGTCAACGTCTGCCGGGTCGGGTGGGGCATCCCGCGCCTATGCGGTTGCACTTGAGAGCAAATCGTCCAGCACTGTGGCACAGCGCCTCAAGGTGCAGAGGATCTAACGGAGGTACTGAAAATGGATCCAGATGCAATTAAGGATATGACCTATGACCAGATCGTGAACAACGTCACGCTTCAACAGCGCCTTGCGACGTACTTTGACGAACAGCTCAAAGAACCGCTCCGTACCGTGCTTGTTGGCAGGCAGATGTTCGCCAAACAGATCGTTATCGGTCCGGACAAGTACCGGGTGAACTTCAACAAGATCGCCGAAATGGGAAATGCATTCGGTTCAATGACCTCCCCCACAGTGGGATCAGGGCTTGACAACATCCGAATCGACAACACAGAACTCGATCTTGTGTTCCACTGGAAAGAATACCAGATTCCGCGCCAAGACTGGCAGGTATTCCAGGCGGGCGGGATCAACTTGAACGCTATTGGTGCGATCTCAGCGTCGTATATGACAGCGCTCTACGAAGACAACACGCTCATCAACGGCTGGAATCCGTCACTAGATGCTGCAACGTACCGGGTTAACGGTCTTACCGCGTCATCCGGAACGTCGTTCTCAGGTGCGGATTTCGCCACGTTCGGGAATGCCATGACAACCGTGGCGAACGGATGGACGGCGTTCGATGCTGCGAGGGTACAGGGCTGTAACATGAACCTGTTGCTTTCGCCGTTCAACTTCAACAAGCTCCAGAAGAGCATTTCATCCGTGGGTCTTCGTGAACTTCCGATGGTCCTTGAAATGCTGAATCCCTACCCGAACATGCCGAAAGGTACCGTGCTGAAAGCACCAACGAACCAGGACGCCACTCCGGTATTGACAAAGGGTACCTGCATTATGGCTCCCGTTGATCCGATTGGCAGGTTCTTTGACCTCGTTATCGGCGCGAACTACATCAACGACGTGTTTGTTAACGGTCCGAGCCAGATGCTTTCTCCGATGGGCGGTGTAGTCTATACCACGTTTGCGCCCCGGTTTGTGTTCCCGACGGCTATCGGTGTAGCGACCGGCTGCGGTACGAGCTAAACAGGGATGAGGAGAGCATAACATGTCCCTCATTTTAGTTCGGGTCAAAAGATCGGCATCGGCGTATCACGCAAATGGCAGAGTCCATAAAACGGGCGAACCGTTTGAGATGGAAGAGTCCCAATTTTTGGATTCGGTGCCGGGATTCTTTGAGCGAGTAGAGTCGGAACAGATCAAATCAAAAGAGTTGCCGGTAATCGATACGATTCCGAGCGCAGCAACGCCGAAAGTTCAGGAACCAGAAGAAACCCAAATCCTGGATGACGAACCGGCGAAATCGTCAATCTCAGATCCGATTATCGGAAACGGCGGAAAGCGGAAACTAAAACTGAAAAAGGAATGAGCGCGAATGGCAGTCTCAACTACGTTGGTCTCGGCAGTCAGCCGGGGGTTAATCGTCGTTAGTGACAGTCTCGCATTCACGACGGCGATCTATAACCTGCTTGTTGTCGACGCGAAATCTCTGCTTGACCAGGAGGTGGGAAGCGGGAACCTCCCTTCTAACCTTTACGACCGGTGCCACGCTCTGATTATCTGTCACCTTTGGGACGTTGGCGATCCGTCTTACGGCACGACGTCTTACAGCACGGGGGATTATTCTCAGGGTCTGAAAGAACCTGGACTAACCGTATACTGGATGCAGGCACGGGCGATTATCGATAAGTGGAACCAGCAGAGCACCCCGCAAGCAGAATCTTCCGTCCAGCGTGCAGATTGCGATCTCGGACTCATGCAGACCGATCCGAACACTATCCCGAAAGCATGGGTGGAATCGGGAACGTCACAAGTATCGAATCCGTGGGGGTTCTTGCCGTGATCGGCTCCCTCCCTCACACATGCACGATACAGCGGCGATACCCGAAACAGAAGCTCTCCTATGTTTCCGGAACGGTAGCGTTCCATCAGGGCGCGACGGTCACAGAAGCGACTTCGGGCGCTACAGCAGTAATCGACAGAGTAGTGGGAACGACGGCAACCGGGTATCTAATCCTGAAAACCGTAACGGGAACGTTCGTAGGCAGTAAAACGCTAACTGATAACGGGAGTGCGCCTGTAGGTACGGCAACCTCCAGCGGCACGGCATTAGATTACAAAAATGATAGTAACGAGCTTGAATACTACTGGACAAACGATCAGACGGGAGTTATCTGCCGGTTCTATACGATGAAGTCACGGGTAACGGTGTTAACTCCGGGACAGTTTCCGGGGTTATCTCCTTATGTGATTCTGCCGGGAACGGTAACGATTGCTCCATTGACGTATCGGATCTTATCAACCACAGCGGGGTATACACCTGCCAGCGGTTTATACGGGATCCTTGGACTAAAAACCCCGTATAATCGCATGACGGTAGATCACTATACGGCGGAACTGAAGGAGCTTGCATCGGCATGACCCCTGAAATGACAGACCACATTGAATTTACGCGCGAGGATGCAGAACGGATCACCCGAATGGAAACGCTGATGATCGGCATGAACACCAAGATCGACGTTCTTACGGAAAGTATCGGAGCATGCCAGTCGAATTGTGTAGGGCGGCGATCTAAGTTCGACGACCGACTGAAAGCTGTTGAAAACACGCATCTGGAGGATAAAGGATTCCTGAAAGGCAGAACGGCAGATGTTGCTCTGATTGTAGGCGTACTCGGCGTTGTTGGGGCACTGATCTCTATCTGGGAGGTATTTGGTTAATGGTTACTCTTCTGACAAAAGAAGAACTGATCCAGAAACTCAATAACCTTAGTGCAAACCAGATTAAGCACGTTGAAGAGAAAATGCGAATTGCCGTAATGGTCGTTGAAGCAGAAGCAAAAAAGAACGCGACTCCTGGACATTCTCCGTATGAAGATATGTTCTTCCCAACAAAATGGGCATTCGCAGAAGCGCACGGGTTAGGATATTCCGGCGCTCCGTATATGGATGACCAGAACCCGGCACGAGAACCGCCACACATGCGAGATACGATGTACGGCGTTGTGGAAACTGAAGGATTGTCAGTTCATGGGATTGTCGGGACTCCCAAAGAATACGCTCTGCGAGTCCACGAAGGCACCAGTAAGATGTGGGGCAGACCGTTCTTAACGGATGCTGGCGCAGCAAAAATGCCGAAAGTGATCGAGATCTTATCGGAAGCCGTTATCGAGAACTTACAGGAGCAATCGGAATGAATGCAACCATCTTCTCGGAAATAATCACCCGGCTGAATGCGGATTCTACGCTGATGGGATTGATGGGGAAAACTGTCGGAGACAATCCGTGTTATCGGGCACAACGGTTATCCGCAATCGTTCCGCCGGCTATTACTCTCCGTGCGAATACGGAAGGCAGCGATCTGTATTGCGGTACGGATTATGTCGTGTCAACCCCGGTAACGGGGGCGGCACTCGCTCAGAACAGAGCAACTATTCAGGTAGATATCTGGGTATCGTCATCGAATTCAAGCGTGCCGAGTACAGGGTTTGATGCCGATGCCATTGCTAACCAGGTAGATATCCTGTTGCTCTACAATACCCCGGCTCATACTGGAAACACGCATGGCTGGCGAAAGGTCGGATCTTCTCAGCAGTATGAAGACGAAACCGGACTCTGGCACAATGTTATCCGGTACGAATTTTGGTACCTTACCAAACAAGGGTATGGATTGACATGAGAACAACTATTAAAGGAGGATTATAAAAATGACCCAGGATACTTATACCGGCGTTCAAGGAGTTGTAACCTATGCGGATGCAGCTCTCGCCTCTGCCATGTTTGATTTCACGGTTACCCGTGGACTGGCAACCGGGACGCGAAGCGGGAAATGGTCGGATCTGAACAAACCGGGAAAAGTCACGGTTACAGGCAGAATCACGAGAATTCAGAGAAACGCAGATCTTATTCAGGCGGCGCTCAATGCCACGCCTACAACCGGGACAGCAATCGAACTCGAAGCGGCAGCGACATTCACGGCAGGAACGTCGATTCTAATCAACGATGCCCCGCCTACTACTCCGTCATTGATACGGGTAACGCTATCAGTAGCTGCGCTCACAACCGGTGGCACTCTCGTAATTTACGGGACGGATGCGAATGATAATGCAATTTCAGAAGTTCTGACACTGGCAAACGGATCAGCGGCAACTTCTACATGGACAACCAGAAACGTGTTCAAGACCTGCACGTATGCCTTGCCGGTTAGTGTCGCAAGCACGGGCGGGGGCAAACTCCAGTTCGCCGGTATTGCCGGAGATAGTACTGTTACCATCGGTTCCCCGAAAGAGTTCAATCTGATTGGATACGTTGCTGACGGTTCGAATAACATCACGGTCACGCTATCGAATTGTTTTTTCACGGGTGCTAAGTTCTCGTTTACGGACGCGAGCGCTCAGACACGAGACGATTTGCCATTTGCCGTAACGGATCCGGATGCCGACGTTATTGTTTCCGGTGTCGATGCGTAAGACGTAAAATGAGATAGGAGAGCTAAGAATGGTACGAAAACACACCCCGGCGGAACTGGAACAGGCACACCGGATACTGGCAGAGAACAAACCCAATATGGAGAAGATGGTCGCTGGTATCAACCAGGAAAAAATTGATGCAAGCGAAACCATCGCCATGCTGGAACGCCGAACGAAAGAACAGACGATAGATATCCCGCTTGAAGGTGGCGATACTATCAGAATTTTTTCGAGGATGTCCGAAGCAGATCTTAAATCTCTTGATGCGATTGAAGAAGTCCGGAACGATTATGTTCAACGTGCAGGAGAAATAATGGATCAATTAAAGATGGTAACTTCAACCCCAAATGAAAAATCGTCCCCCGACAATGTTCCAAAACTAAAAAAAGAGATGGATTCGGTATTAGGACTGGCGGCTGATTGTTGGTTGCGAGTGATTGCAAAAATTACGGTGGACCCGGCAATTTCGTATGAGTGGTTAAAACAGAATCCGGACAGGTACTCTCCAGAAGATATTGTCGATGCGTATTTGGCATATAAAGAAGCGCGAAAAATTCAGATTTCCGAGAGGGTGAATCGGGTCAGATCCTTTCGTGCAAACTTCCCACGGGCGGGGATATACCCAACTCCTGCACTGGATGGGGATCACAAACCCTAAAGAATGGGGGGATCTCCCGATAGAAACCCGTGAACTATGGATCGCAGCGTGGAATGAATATGGAAGCAAAGAACGATAACAGGACGGAATAACATGCCACTTGCAGGATCGCTTACACTTGGAGGTATATCATACGATATTTTGGCGAATGATCTTACGAAACCCGGTACGGATTCCGCCATAAAAAATATCGATGATGTGGGCGTTCATTATTCCGATACGCTATCGAATATTGCATTTAATTTTAACATGATTACGCAGGCTGCCCAAACTGCGTATAATTTCCTAAAACAGGGTTGGAACGAAACCATAGGTGTTGCAGAGCGGTACCAGGACGAAATGGATGATATGCACAACATGTTTGGCATATCCATCGAAGACGCTCAAAAATGGCGGGCAGCTGCAATTGCGACTGATACGGATATGGGCTCTCTATCAATCACGATGCGATATCTCACTCAACGGGTTACTGACCAATCGGAAGCCGGGGAAAAATTACGCGGTACCTTATCTGCTATTGGAGTAGAGACAAAGACGGTTAATGGAGAATGGAAAGATAGTTCGGATCTCCTGCAAGAAGTAATTGTCGCATTAAATCGGATTCCAGAAGGTTCGGCACGGGCGAATATATCGGCTGAAATTCTCGGTCGAAACTGGTATCGACTTGCAGATATGATTGAGAATGCCGATACTGCCGTAAAAGAATTTGAAAAAACACAATCCACGATGACTGAAGAAGAGTCAGATAAAATTGAAAAATTCAAAATTAAATGGGCACAATTGGCAGACAAGATCGAACTCGCGAAAGTTAATTTGGGATTATGGGTTATCGAATCGGCAGAAGCTCATCAGGAGATGAACGAAGGGGATGTCTCTTACCTAGATCAATTCTTTGGAAAGATGTTTCCTTATAAGGGAGAATATGCCCGTGGCGGTGCCGGAGGACGATCCGGGGATGAAATTAAAGCCGGTGCAGATTGGACGAATAAAGAAGTTGAAAGTGTCGCATTACTGACTGACAAATATAATGGAATGTCCCAGAGTCAAATTGAGTTGGCAAAATCTCAGAAAGAACTCATAACTTTGGAAGCCGCATATATGGCGGCATTATCTGGGAATAGCCAGGATGTATTGGATGCAGCATCCCTGGCGTACTGGGAATTACGTAACCATATTCAGGAAATGGCAGAAGCTGAATCCGGTGAGAAAGACCGTATAAACAGTTTGACCGATGCGTATAAAGATTATGAATCTGCCATAAAACGAGTTAACGACGCCAAACAAGATTACGCCGATATGAACGCCGATTATGCCACTGCAATGCAAAATGCTGGTAGAGATGTCGGAGAAATGCGAAGGTTAACAATCCAACATGCAAAAGACGAACGGGAAGCCAGTCAAAAAATGACGGGACTTACCGACGAGTCCGAAGCGGTGACAACAAGATATACTGCCATAAAATCAGGTGTGCCGTTAGAACAGATCCCCGGTACTGAACAATATACGGCAGCGCAAGCAACAGCCGGGTATATCTCCCCTGCAACCAAGAAAAATGAGATACTAGATCCAGTAATCAGCAAAATGATAAAATCCGGGAGTGCAATTCCTCAAAGTTCAGATGGTGTTCCGGTATCTATCCCAGCACCGATAGATCAAACAGCCGAATTGCCCGCGCCATTCCGAGCAAAAGAAGACACGCCATCTCCAACGAAGATGACTGGCAGCGGAGATTATTCAATAACGATCGGTACGGTCAACTTGACAAAAGCGTATGATTTCCCGTCACTGATGAAAGATATCGAGACCTGGCAGCAAACGAAACGTAAACAGATGGGGGTCCGGACTTCATGACGAATACGACTTTCGGAGGAGTGCTGCTTCCGAACGCATCAAAAATAGATGCAACTCCATCAATTCTGATGAACGAAAGCACGCTCTTAAGCGGAAAACGGTTCATTCAGACAAACACGAATCTGGGATTTAGCTCAAAGTTTCGGTGTTTCGGAACGTATGCCCAGTATCAGGCAATCCGGGCGCTTATCGGGATATCCGGATCGCTGGTGACAAACCAAGAGACGTTTACGAAATGTTACATTTCCGGACTGTCAGTTCAAGAGAGCGACAATCCGTCGTGGTTTCATTTCAGCGTCGAATTTAAACAAGATACAACTTGACGATTACAGAGGTTACAAAAATGGCAAACGAAATTATTGAAACAGGAACAAAACTTGGCACACTTGAAATTGAATGCGTTGTGAGAAGAGCAGACGGCAGTATCAAAAGCACGGAAACTGTGACAAAACCCGTGAGAATCGCGTTCGACCAGTCTGGGGATCAGATCACAGAAGTTACGGAGGCATAAGATCATGGTAATTGTGGTGAATGATGGACTTGAATATATTGCAAGATATATTACTCAACAGACTGTTGGATATTTTGCATGGCTGGCACTGGATGATGGGACAACCGTTGAGGCGGCAGGAACAACGGCACTTACATCTGAGATCACGAGCGGGGGACTGGAACGAGCGCTTGCCACAGTCTCATACGAAGCATCGTATAAGGCGGTCTGGAGCAAAGTGTTCACCTGCACCGTTGCGAAGACGGTTGAAGGGTGCGGATGTTTCAACCAGCTTGCAGTTGGCGGGAAAATGCTGATGTGTCACCTATTTGCAACTACCAAGAACGTGGATCCTTCGGAAACCCTGAGTTTAACGATGAAACTAACTGTAGCTACATCGTAAGAGTTATCAATTCGCTAATTTTACGGAGTTGATCATGACAAAATATAATGGGCAGTGTTATCTGCCAAAAGAGGTGGTTTAAGTGGCGCAAATCACGATGTACCCGGCGATTGTGAATAGCCCAAACACCACACTTACCGCCGGAATTAGCGAGTCTGATACAACCATCCCGGTAACGGAACTCGGAGTATTCCCAGCAGCACCGAACACCGCCACTATCGGAACGGGAGTTCTCGCAGAAACCATCTATTACGCCGGGAAAAGCGCTGCAACGGGAGCCGGGAACCTCACGTCTGTAACTCGCGAATGGAACAAAACAGGTACATACGGCGCTAAAAAGGCGTGGTTATCTGGAGAAGTTATCGGCAGAGAGTTTACGGCATATGATCTGGATACGGCGAAAGCGAATATCGAGGATCTGGCGAGCAAAGAGGCATATACGGAAGGATTACTCTCTATTCCCACAATCGCCTATGTCGACGCCACCCACATCAGCGTGACTACGTGTGACTGTCTGATGCGGGACGATGCCGTATGGGGAGCAGACAACATCCTGTGGAAAAAGACAATCGCTGAGAATACGAATCTTGCCGTTACTGCCGATTCAGTAAACTACATTTACGTGCTCTGGAGCGGCGGTACGGGCGTTTATGCAGCTACTACAGACCGGGAAACGCTCAACTGGTCGAACTGTGTTCCGGTTGCAAGAGTGGCGATTCAAACGGGATCTATCACGTATCAACTCAATTACGGGTTGTCGGCGAAAGGGTCAGCTCAAAAGAACTTCGACCGGGTAATGCGTATCCGTGGTTCGGGTGGAGTTGAAAAAGAGTCCGGGATGGCGATCAGCGTAACCGAACCGGGAGATCCGACTCCGGGCGTATGTACTCTGAATTCGGGGTATGCGTGGTTCGGATTGCGGAGATTAACTTCTACCGATTTACCAACTATAACTCAGGGAGTTGGCGGCGCTGTATCAGATCTCTGGTATCATACCGGAGCGTCAACGTGGGCAAAAACTACAGCGACGTCACTTAACAATACTCAGTACGACAAACTCACGGCGGGTTACGGACTGACTACGCTTTCAGCAGCCAGTAGGTATGCGGTGAACTGGATATTCCGGAACCTTGTCACACTGGAACTGGATATCGTTCTCGGAACGGGCGATTATACCTCATCTCAGGCAGAAGCATCGTTGATTCCGACGTTACCCCCGGACATTCAGAATTTCTATATTTTGGTTGGCAGAGTAATTTACCAAAAAAGTACAAGCACGCCATACGCAATTGAAAATGTAACGACAACCTCCTTCCGGGCGGCATCAACTACGGTGCACTCAGACTTATCGAATCTGACGTATGGAACTTCAGGACATACCGGATTTGCGCCCAAAGAAGCAATTGTTGAGGTTACAGGTACTACTCAGGCAATGGCAGTAAATACGCCGTATATTGCTAATAACGGGGCACTGGTAACGCTCACGCTTCCGGCAACGGCAGCACTTGGAGATTTTGTGGCGGTTGAGGGAAAAGGTGCCGGTGGGTGGAAGATCGCCCAAAATGCATCCCAATATATCCGGTTCATCTCAATCTCATCTGTCGCCGGTGTAGGCGGCTCAATTGCGTCAACAGCTCAATATGACGTTGTAAGACTGTTATGCACGACGGCAAATAACGGGTGGACTGTGATCTATTCAGAAGGGAATTTATCGGTGGTGACCGCATGACAACAGCAAAAATGAGTTCGATAGGCATTGATGCCGACGCATTAGTGAAAACTGACGGAACACGACCATTTACAGGGGCACAGGCGGGATTGACGGCGGCGGCAGGAACGAACACAACGCAACTGGCAACAACGGCATTTGTGCGAAACACCGTTGAAGATCTCGGATTTGATGTACCTATCGGAGTAGAATGGACAACGAATGCAACCAGTCCAACTCTGTTACAAGTAGACCAATATGGAGTTCCGGTAACATTGTCGGCTGGTGATTGGGCGGCACATTCGATATACAAAGCAATTCGGAGATGTACTCTCGCAGATAATGGTACCGTGAATGCCTACTATGCACAGTATGATACAGGAACGGCAGATGCGAGTGCATCTACAACTCTGGAAGACGCGACGAAAACATGGGCAATAAACCGGTATCAGAACCAATACGTTCTTATTAATTCTGGAACGGGCGCCGGACAAGAACGTCTGATTATCTCAAATACTGCCACACAACTTACTGTTGCAGCATGGACAACAAACCCGACTACGGACTCAGTTTATTCTATAAATACTATCTCATATACTGGACTGAATGGGCAGGTAATGGTAGAAATTCCAAAATTTTATTATAAAACGTCTGCTTTGACCAACAAATATCGCTTTATTATTTCTCGGTATCCATTAGCAGGATACACTGTACATCCGGCGTTCATTGTGGATTCAGTCGAAAAAGATCA
>JBAYMP010000044.1:0-18531 GCA_041663505.1 Bacteroidales bacterium
CCTATAATATCGAGAACCTGATTTACAGCATCGTCAAAGTTAATATTGGAGATGAGCACCTGACTCGCTTTTGAAGAGGCCTCCATCAAAGCCCGGATCTTATGATTGTTCCTTTCAAGGAGATAGTGATCCCTCATCCTCTTATCTTCATTACCCATTAATGCTCCGATTATACCTATTACCCTTATGCAATCGTCATTCGGAACAAAGTCCTGATCGTAAAACAGGCAAAGCGCACCGAGAAGTTCACCCTCGGACCGGATTGATTTTCCCAAATATGTTTTTAAATTACAGGATTTTATGAAGCAATTGTTTTCTGCGTAGAGACTCTCCTGAAGATTGGTAATTACAGTTTCACTATCCGAATTGACATTGATAATTTCTTTGCAAATGCTGCATTCAGAAAAATCTATATCTTCCAGGTCTGGACGGGCTGTGTATTTCCCTATTATCTGAAATTGATTATTATCAGATCTACTATAAATAACAAAAAAAGCACCTGTTAACTCACCACACAAATTCAACAGCTTTTTCACATTTTTTCTGTGATCCGGACCAAGTTCCAACAAAGCCCTGTTAATCGATTCCAGAACAGATAACTCATTAAACCTCTCTGAACACATGCTTGTACCTACTTCTGAGTTACCCATAGATTATCTTTTTATGAGTGTGATTAAATAATTGAAAATATTTATGAGCAGATAGATACAAAAAACAATGAACAGTGATAATGACCAGGTTATACCGAGAACAAGCACCGCAACAAATAAAACAACTGCACTTATAATCAAAATTAGTCTCATTTCATTTCCCTTCCACTTTAAAGATTTAAATTTAAGAGAAAACATAGGGATATTGCTTACCAAAAGATAGGAGAGTACCAATGAAACGGCCGGTATAAAGTAGACTGTATCTAAAAGATTGTCAAATAAAGTATTATAAGTGGAAAAATGCAAAAACATACAGATTAGCAATGCATTCGCAGGTGTAGGCAAGCCTATGAAATTTTCGCTTTGTCTGGTATCTACATTAAACTTTGCAAGCCTTAAAGCTGAGGCTATCGTAACAGAAACAGGAACGAACATCAGAATCTCCAGATATGCGGTATCTAAACCACCGGAAATATGGGGACTCACAAAAACATCCATTCGATGATACAACAAAATAGTAGGGGCAAGGCCAAAGCTTACTAAATCGGCAAGCGAATCCAGCTCTTTTCCCATAGGTGAGTAGGATTTCATAAGACGGGCAGCAAAGCCATCCAGAAAATCACATACAGCTGCAGCCATTATAAGGTAAATTGCATAAACCTGATAACCTTCAAATGCATAAATTACAGCTATGGTCCCAAAAAAGAGATTTAGCGAAGTAATTGCGTTTGGAATATGTCTTTTGATTCCCATTGTCTCCTGTTGTAAAAGTACTAAAGACCCAGTTTTTGTCTTATCTCTTTAGGAATTGAGTTTTTGTTTACCATCACAGAGATGCTTTTTTCTCTTACAAAGCTTTCTGACATATTCAGGTAACCGCCTGATTTGTTACTTTCCGGACCCCACGAGTTTTTTGTAATATAATATTTGGTCCCGTTCTGGTCTTTTGCTATTCCGGTCAACAGCATCAGATGATCATCGGTTGTTGTGAAGGATTCGTAATTTTTCTGCCGTATCTCCTGTGTCACATTCACCTCAGGATATAGTTTTTCAAACTTCAGGGCCTCCTTGTACTCATCTTCTGAGGCAAGGTCAGGGTTAATTGCAACACCATTTTTATGAGAAAAGCTTCTTTCGCTGACATCTCCGTCCCATGCAACAGTGTACCCATTAAGGAGGGCGTAGTTTATTACCTCTATAAATTCATCCAGAGGCAGGTTATAAAACCGTGCAAAGTCCCAGTTATCAGGAACCTCTATTACTGAGGCCTTATAGAAAGGAATATGCGAAAAACTGGTTAATTCTACATAATCAGACATATTAAGTTTCAAATTCTGGGCAAAACTCTTTGGCGAATACTCCTTACCTTTGTAATAGAATGTTTCAGGAAGCGGGCCCAGATAAATATCCAGTAAGCTGTTTATCAGTTTTGTGTACTCCGGACTTTTACGTTTTAACTCGACAGCGGCGCCAGATATGGCATTGACAAACTTATTGAGCTCATTGTGATTATTGAACTCGGATTTGTATTGAATACCATTATAGACCTCCTGGGGAACGATACCGTATTGATCAACAATATTAGTGAACATATGTGCAAGACTCCCTTCTCCAAGGTTCCCTTTCCCTCTTCTAAGATAATTGTCATTGATTCTGTTAAGATAGTTTATGTGTACAATATACATTTCGGACAGGTCAAATTCGCCTTTACCGGTTCTGAGAAGTTCCGCCTCCAGGAAAGCTGCTGTCGCATAACTCCAGCACGTTCCGCTGATTGCCTGATTTTTTACCGATGTAGCCGGGTTCCTAACTACATCGCTAAAAATATAACCTTGTCCCAAAAGTGGTGTTCCTGAAATTGTTACAAACAGCAATACCATTAAGGTCAAAAATGTCTTTTTCATAGTTATTGAATTCTTTTTATACCCCAAAGTTATGAAAATTATATTATTTTCTATGGAATGTTCATGTATTTGTGTATCTGCAAAGAGATGTTCCAGGATGGATTAGATTTTACATATTCTATTATCTGAGGAAGGATCACTCTGCTTTTGCTCCACTCAGGTTGAAGATAGAGCTTACAATCTTTTCTGACAAGTACTCTGTTTTCTTCTGCCCATTCAAAATCCTCTTTTTTTTCTATTATAACTTTAAGCTCGGATGCTGCCTGATGCATTCCGGCTACCGGATGTTTTTTTCTCTTTGGAGAGAGACATATCCAGTCAAACCTACCACTAATAGTATGCGATCCCGATGTCTCGAGAAAAATTTCCAGACCCTTGGATTTTAATAAGTAACATAATTTATCCAAAGGGTAAGAGAGTGGTTCACCACCTGTGAGAACAATAGCTTGTGCGGGATGGCGTGCTGCGAGCTCAACAATCTCCTCAATTGGTGTCGGAGGATATAATTTCGGGTTCCAGGTCTCCTTGGCATCGCACCAGCTGCACCCTACATCGCAGCCACCCAATCTTATGAAGAACGCAGGTTTGCCTGCATTGTAACCTTCGCCCTGTATAGTGTAGAAACTCTCCACCAGAGGTAAAAGTGCACCCTCTTTTAATTCTGGATAATTCATATTTTTTTACAAAGGTAATTAATGTCTTTTTGTCAGCAAATCCGAATTGGCAGATTTGTTGTTATATTTACATACAAAGAGTTAAATGAGAATATTATTATGAACAAACAAAATTGGGAAGCACTCAGCACATTTGCCATAAATTTGAATGAACAAGCCAGATCCGGTAAATTAGATCCGGTCATAGGCAGAGATGATGAGATAAGAAGGGTTCTTCAGATTTTGAGCCGGAGAACCAAGAATAACCCTATTCTGGTGGGAGAACCGGGTGTGGGTAAAACAGCTATAGCAGAGGGTATTGCACAGAGAATAGTACGAGGGGATGTTCCTGAAAACCTTAAATCCAAGGTTATTTTTTCTTTGGACATGGGTGCACTGATAGCAGGAGCTAAATATAAAGGTGAGTTTGAAGAGAGATTAAAAGCAGTGGTTAAAGAGGTAATTGACAGCGTTGGAGAAGTTATTCTTTTCATAGATGAGATCCATACACTTGTGGGAGCAGGAAGAAGCGAAGGAGCTATGGATGCCGCCAATATCCTTAAACCTGCCCTTTCCAGGGGAGAATTAAAGGCAGTAGGTTCAACCACATTGGATGAATATCAGAAATACTTTGAAAAAGACAAGGCTCTTGAAAGAAGGTTCCAGATAGTAATGGTAGATGAACCATCTCCAATTGAGGCAATTTCAATTCTGAGAGGTCTTAAGGAGAGGTATGAAAATCACCATAAGGTTCAGATTAAGGACGATGCTCTGATTGCAGCTGTGGATCTGTCTCACAGATATATTACAAACAGGTTTCTGCCGGACAAGGCGATTGACCTGGTAGATGAGGCTGCATCAAGGCTGCGTCTGGAGATGAATTCTGTACCTGAGTCCATAGACGAACTTGACCGTAAAATCCGTCAGTTTGAGATTGAGAGGGAGGCCATAAAGAGGGAGGGGGACAAAGCCAAGCTTGCAGACCTGTCAAACCAAATCGATCTGCTGAGTAAAGAGAGAGAGGTTTATAATTCACAGTGGCAGGAGGAGAAAAAAATTGTCGATCAGATTCAGAAAAAGAAAATAGAGATAGAGAAACTTAAATTCGAGGCAGAAGATGCCGAGAGAAGCGGCGATTACGGGAAGGTTGCAGAGATAAGGTATGGAAAGATTGTCTCTGCAGAAAAGGAGATAAACGAGTTGATGGAGAAAAAGAGCAATAGCAAGTTTTCTCTAATAAACGAATATGTAGAGCCTGAGGATATTGCAGAGGTTGTGGCCAAATGGACAGGAATCCCTGTCAAAAGGATGCTTGAGAGTGAAAAAGATAAACTTTTAAGAATGGAGGATGTTCTTCACAAGAGGATTATCGGACAGGACGAAGCAATCTCAGCCGTTTCAGATGCTATCAGAAGAAGCCGTGCAGGACTTCAGGATGCAAAGAGGCCCATAGGATCATTTATGTTTCTTGGGACAACAGGCGTTGGAAAGACAGAGTTGGCAAAAACACTTGCCGAGTTTCTCTTTAACGACGAAAATATGATGACCAGAATTGATATGAGTGAATATCAGGAGAGACACACAGTTTCCCGTCTGGTTGGTGCTCCTCCGGGGTATATCGGTTATGAAGAGGGTGGTCAATTAACAGAATCTGTAAGAATGAAGCCTTATTCGGTGGTGCTTTTTGATGAAATCGAGAAGGCACATCCGGATGTGTTCAATATTCTACTGCAGGTTCTGGACGATGGCAGGCTGACTGACAACAAGGGGCGTACTGTAGACTTTAAAAATACAATATTGATTATGACCTCTAATGTAGGTTCGGATGTTATTCAGGACAATCTGAGCAGGCTTAACGAGAAGAACAGAGATGAAATTCTTGAAAGGACAAAACGGGATGTTCTTGAAATACTTAAAGCGAGTGTTAGACCGGAGTTTCTTAACCGTATAGATGAGATTATAATGTTTCACCCACTAACAATGGATAATGTGAAGGGGATATTGAAACTTCAGCTAGAGGGGATCAAAAAACTTCTGGAAGAAAAAGGGTTGGTGCTCGATTTTACAAATTATGCAATGGACTACCTGTGTAACAAAGGTTATGATCCTTCATACGGAGCAAGGCCAATTAAACGTCTGCTGCAAAAAGAGCTGGTCAATGAATTGGCAAAAGCCCTTCTTGAAGGTAATCTCAACAAGGAGAAACCAATAGTTGTGGACTATTTTGATGATGTGCTGGTTTTCAGAAACTAACCGACTTTGTCAGGTATACAGATAGCGTTTGATTTTTTGAGTGGCGGTCTTTTCAAAAGGAATCTCCTGCTCGATTATCTCAATTATTTTTGATGATTTATTAACCTTTTCATTTACATATTGCAAAAGTTCGGTTTTAACCTTCTGAACCCGCCCGATAAGATTTACCTCCGCCTCTTCCCTGAATTGGTGAAGGGCCTCTATCTGTTCGTAGTTGAAGTAAACTTTTGCAACCAGCTTTTCTTTTATTTGTAAGACAAGCGATTCAAGTACAAGATCGTGCTCGTTGATTATTGCCTCAATCTCCTCAGGATAGATATTCTCCCCGTTAGGACCAATTATCATATTATCCAACCTTCCTTTAATGAAGAGATAGCCATCTTTATCTATATAACCCAAATCCTTTGTTCTGAACCAACCATCACCGGTAAAGCAGGTTGCTGTAGTTTCAGGATCTTTGTAGTAGCCCATCATGACATTGGGCCCCTTAACCACAATTTCCCCAATGTTTTTGTTGGTTGGATTCAGTATTTTCATTTCGATCCCTTCGATATGAGGACCTGTCGATTGCCACTTAACCTTACCCGGAATTGCTCCGGCTAACAGAGGAGATGTCTCTGTAAGACCGTATCCTATCGAATAGGGGAATCCGGCATCGGCCAGGAACTTTTCGACCACCCCATCCAACTTTGAACCTCCTACGCCGAAAAACCGCAAATTTCCTCCAAATGTTTCCAGCAATTTCTTCCCGGCAATTTTATGGAACCCTCTGCGGATAAATGAAATAGAATAGAGTACCTGCATAATGAAATTTTTTGCGAACATAGGGCGTATCTTATTCTTGTAAATTTTCTCCACAATCAAAGGTACGCTCAGGATAATCGTAGGTTTCACTCTCTTAAGTGCAGGAAGCAATAACGAAGGAGTGGGGGCTCCGTCCAGGTAGACGACGTGAGCCCCGTATGTAAACGGAAGAATCATTCCAATGCTGCATTCATATGCGTGAGAAAGAGGCAGGATAGATAAAAACACATCCTCTTTGAATATCGGAAAAAGATTATAGGTCATTACTGTCTGCGCAATCAAATTTGAGTGGCTCAACATTACCCCTTTTGATGTACCGCTTGTGCCTGATGTATATATTATTGATGCAAGATCCTGTGGAATAGGTTCTTGTGGAAGAGTGTGTTTCTCAATTTCAGGAGCTTTTATTATATTCATCTCATCTAAAGAGATTATAAGAGAGAGCTTTTTGATGATATGGTCCGGAATCTTGTACTGTAATTTTTTGGAGACAACTAAAGCCTTGGATTCCGAGTGTTCGAGAATGTTAACAATTTCGAAAGCTGTAAAATCGGGAAGAATTGGTACAACTACCCTTGAAGAGGTTGTAATGGCGAAGTAGCAAACTGCCCAGTTTGGCATATTATTACCCAGAATTGCAATTTTATCACCCTTGTTAAAACCATATTTATTGAAAATTTCTACAGTCTTATCTACCCGCTCGCCAAACTCTTTGTAAGTTACACACTCTTTATCAACAATAGAAAAAGCCGCTCTCTCCGAAAAATCAATAATACTTTTCGAATAAAAGTCGACAAGACTTAATTCAGAAAATTCGCTAAACATAAAATTTAATAATCCTAAAACAAAGATAAGAATATTATTGGATTTTTTGATTGTTGTAGATGGCCTGATTTTTGTTAATTTTGCACATATTTGAAATAATTATTACATCCGTGTTTTTCATTCATACACTTCAGAAAAGGACTCTCAGCAAGATTTCAGCCGAGAGAGAGGTGGTGTTTATGCCTATTGAAAACGTCAAAAATGTTGGTTTTGTTTTTGACATTGGAGAAGAGAAGATCTCTGAGGCTGTAAAATATTTAACAGACTATTTGGTTGTCAAGAAAATCGATTATTCAGGTTTGGCTATTAATCTCACTAAAAATAAATCTTTTGATTTTGTTCCGGATAACCGGATACAAGTTATTACAAACAAAGAGGTTTCATTTATTGGTACCCCAAATCCTCAACTGATAGAAAAATTTATCAATGAAAAACCCGACCTGTATATAGATTTTTGCACATCTCATAATTATACTCACGACTTTATAGCCCGCTCATCGAGAGCTACTTTTAAGGTCGGACATTTCAATAATAACAATCACCCATTCGATTTAGCCATTGGAAGCAACAAAGCTGAAAATTCTCCATTGGATTATATCAAACAGGTTATTCACTATCTTACCGCGATAAAATCTGCATAATGACAGGAGACGATTTTCTTAACTTCAATGAAGAGGAAGATTATATAGACCAAATTGCCAAATGTGAAGAGGCTTTCGATAAGGGAGAAATTTCTAAGTTGAGCTTTTCCGAAGAGGAATTTGATTTTTTGATTGGTTACTTCATAGATGAGGGCAACGACTCGTTGGTTTATGAACTTACAAAAACTGCATATACCTTACATCCGTATTCTTCTGATATTATAGTAAGATATGCAGATGTCCTGATAGTAAACAGAGAAATGGAAAAGGCTGTTGAGATACTGAATAATCAGATGGGTCTCGATTCCAGTAACAGCGATATCCTGTTTCTTCTTGGAAGAGCTTATCTAAAAAAAGAAGAACACTCTTTTGCAAAAGAGAACATAGATAAGGCCATCTCTTTAAACAGTGAAGAGGCTGGGGAGATGCTTATTACCGCTGCGCAGGATTATATAGATATGGCGGAATATAACCTTGCAATGGAATATCTGAAAGAAGCGGAGAGGTTAGATGAGCAAAATCCTGAGATACACAATGATATTGCTTTTTGTCTTGAGAGGACCGAAAGGTTCACGGAGAGTCTGGTCTATTATGAAAAATATCTGGATGCGGACCCATTTAATGAAAGTGTCTGGTTCAATGTAGGAACAATTTATGCCAGAGTGGAGAATTTTGAAAAATCGATTGAAGCGTTCGACTACTCACTCGCGCTTGATCCGGAAAACTCTTCAGTATTGTATAACAAAGCAATTGTATATGTAAATATAGAGCAATACAGTTTGGCGGTCGAAACCTTCAAGGAGTTCCTGAAATTTGAACCCGATAATATATTTGCGTTAATCGGAATCGCAGACGCCTGTCTGGCGGATGATCAGATAAATGAATCTGCCGGTTACTTTCAGGCGGCACTCGATCTTGACAGCGGAAGCGTTGAGGCAAATTCCGGTCTTGCATACATAAGTATGATCAGACAAGATCACTTTAGCGCACTGATATATCTTCGCAGAGTTATCGGCACAGAGAGGGTAGATTACCAATTTTTGGATACTCAGATCTCAATTACATTCAAAAGGACATTGCTACCGGAATTTCTGGTTTACCATCTTGTTGCCCTGTATCATCTTCGTTCGATGGATGCCTTTATCACAAACCTCGAAACCCTGATTGCAATGGATGAACTATGGCTTAAAAAACTTTACAGTCTTGTGCCAAAACTCAAAAAAGACAATGTTTTAACAAAGAAAATATCCAAACTTAAAGAAAAATAAATTTTTATATGGAGTCAATACATTTTATTGAATGGTGCCTGGAAAATCTGAATTACTGGACCATCACGCTGCTGATGGCAATCGAAAGCTCATTCATACCGTTCCCTTCGGAAATAGTGATTCCTCCCGCAGCCTATATGGCAGCCGAGGGAGAGATGAATGTATTCTTAGTTGTATTCTTCGGAACATTGGGAGCACTCGTAGGAGCCTTGTTTAACTATTACTTTGCATTTTTCCTCGGCCGTCCGATTATATATAAATTTGCAAACAGCAGAATTGGAAGAATTTGTCTTCTTGATGAACAGAAGGTACGCAAAGCGGAAAACTACTTTGTTAAGAGTGGGGCTATCTCAACATTTATAGGCAGACTACTCCCGGCAATCAGACAACTAATTTCCCTGCCAGCCGGTCTTGCAAAGATGAAAATTACCACCTTTTTACTATACACAACACTAGGCGCAACACTTTGGAACAGCATCCTGGCCGCAATTGGATACAGCCTGCAAAGTGTAGTACCAAAGGAGCAGTTGATGACCAGGGTACACCAGTATAGTTCTGAAATATCTACAGTATTTGTATTTATTGCCGCTGCAATTGTGCTCTATTTCGTCTACAGAGGGGTCACAAAGCCAAAAAAAACAAGTGAAGTTAACTAGAATATAAAAATAATATTATCTTTGCACTCCCTAAATAGAGGCACTTAACGGTAGCTCTACATTATAGTATAGAGGTTCGGTAGCTCAGTTGGATAGAGCAACAGCCTTCTAAGCTGTGGGTCAAGGGTTCGAATCCCTTCCGAATCACAAAGCCAAAAAATTATGCTGTGCATTGCACAGCTTTTTTATTTTGATAGGCTGCTGCAAACTTGTTTGTAAGCAGAGTGGCCAAATAAAAGGAGCAAAGCCCATAATTTTTTGCTTTATTAGACCCCACCAGGGATCACCGAGTGGGAGGGAGGTAATCCCAACCGACGGATAACAACGCCGTTATAGTTCAATGGCAGAACGGAAGTTTCGTAAACTTCAGATCAGGGTTCGATTCCCTATAACGGCTCTATCACTGCATCATTCCGAAGTAAAAGAACAACCTTTCATTGCTAATTTTGGCATCGAGAATAAGAAGTGGAGAAGTAAATCCTTTGCTTAAAAGGAGCTCTGAATGTTCATAAGCCCTGCGTGCCTTGGATTTCCGCACGTGTGCGTAGATGAATTTGTTGGCAAGAGTGATCTTCTTGAAATATTTAACTACGAGAACAAATCCCTCCACTTCCACCAGCCTGACTTCGTTTCGTATAGGTATGCATTGATATTTGAATATGCAGGATTAATGAATATTTCAGTTTTCATCAGTATTAGCGTTTATTGAACATGCTCGTTTCATAATTGGTGTATTTAGAAATTGACATTTTAGCAGTTATACCGAAACGCAATACTTTTAAAGTCCGGTTGAAATATAAGTTATAATAGTCCTGACCATAATAATATTGTGCAAAAATGCCTATATCCTCCAGAAACGGAGGCTTGTAAGAGATAGTATAGCAAAAAGATAACCTTTCACTGTCAAATGCTTTTGCATCATCGAATTTACCGGCAATCCAACCAACTCGTATTGACTGAATCAACGATGATTTTGAATCGGATTTTTTGCTAACATTAATAGATGTATTATAATCGTATGATATACGTGTTCTCCCATAAAGCGACTTAATTTCACTGTTCATTAAGTAACAGTAACTAAGGGAAATCTTATGATAATCAATTATGTTTGGCCTTTTTTTATTGGGGCGGGAGATAAAACAACCTCCTTCTAAAAAGTTGGTGGCAAAATTCCCGGAAAAGGTATTGATTGTGCAACTATCAGCATTAAAAAAAGAGCCGTCCTGCCCATTAGAATGGTGCATCCACGACAGATAAACAAACCAGTCTCGGCCCTCTTCTCTCTCTGTTACATGATAGAAAAACGTCACCTTTGGCATATATGAAGGTGTTCTTACAGGCATTGATTCTGTATTGTACATTCTTAGCAGAACTTTTGGCGATAACTCAAGGACCCATCGTGCATTACGGCTTGTGCTGATGGTAAAATACGGAACTATGTTGGCCTCAAAAACCAGAGGCTCAATGTTTCCGAAACCTCCTAACGCAGATATGTAGCTGGATTCATGAAACATGTTGACTGCCGCAACAGATGACATGCTGCTTTTCCATACCTCTTGAGAATAAGCAACGCTTGAAATGCATAAGAAAAGAGCGGCGAAAATTATATGAATTCTATTTACCATTCCATCTGTAAAAATCCAAAGAAACAGCAAATCAAGGATAAAAAATTGCTATCCTTAATCTGCTATTATCCTTATTATTAACTAATTAGTTTTGTTGAATTTTTTAACCAACTTGTCAAGAATAACATAGAACACAGGTACAACCAGAAGGGACAAGAACATTGAACTTGTCAACCCGCCTACAAGTACCCATCCAAGACCGTTTTTCCATTCGGCACCGGCACCCGAAGCGAGTGCAATAGGTAACATTCCGACAATAAGTGCCAGGTTGGTCATTAAAATAGGTCTGAAACGAACTGATGTGGCTTCTGTAATCGCCTGAACAGCGTTTTTGCCCTCTTCCTGCTGCTTATTGGCAAAGTCCACTACCAAAATTGCATTTTTTGCCACAAGACCCATAAGCATTATCATACCCATGAATGAGAACAGGCTTAAGCTTTTGCCTGCCAGTGCCAATGCGAGCAGTGCTCCTATAATGGAAAGTGGCAACGATATCATTACCACCAAAGGATATATATAACTGTTATATAGTATAACCATAATGAGGTACATAAGTATTACGGAGGCGAGAAGGGCAATAAACATACTTGAAAAAGATTCGCTCTGTTGTTCCATGTCTCCTGAATAAACTACATTTACCCCGGCAGGCTTGTCAGTTTTTGCGAGCCGGGCTTTTATTTCATCGCCCACAGTGCCTATAGTTTTCCCTATAAGGCTCCCACTTATCATTACCGAAGGTAACCTGTTGTACCGGTTGAGCAAAGATGGGCTTTCACTTTCAGTAATGCTGGCTACTTGCGAAAGTTTAATAGTTTGTCCCGCGCGGTTTGCAAACGAAATGTTTTCTATGTCTGATTTACTTTTTCTGTCAAATTCATCTAAAGAGATGTATAAATCGTATTCATTGCCCCTTTCGCTATATTTCAAGTCACTGTTACCTTCGTACGAAATATACATTTGGGCACCAATTTCACCTATAGTAAGTCCGAGTTTGGCTAATTTTTCACGATCAAATTTTACTACCATCTCTTTATCGCCACTCTCTAACGAAGATTCTACTTCTGTGGTTCCTTTTATATCTTTCAATTCATTAAAAACCACCTGACTGTATGCTTTGACTTTCTCAAAATCATTACCACACACATAAATTGTTATTGGAGCAAGGGTGGTACCCAACACGCTTACCTCTTCTACCTTGAATTTCGGTCCCGGAAAATCAGATTTTAAGTTGTATTGAAGTTTTTTGGCAAATAATTTTGTACTTAGTTTCCTTTTGTCTTTAGGTACCAACTTTATTGAAAATTCTGCACCATAGGGAGTTTCGGCAAAAGATATGCTACCGCCCTTGGAACCGACTTTAGTAAATACATTTACTACCTCAGGGTATTGAAGTATTTTCTTCTCTATTTCGAGACACTTTCCATTAGTATTTTCCAACGTAGATGTTCTGTCGAACTCCATGGTTAGGATAAATTCACCACGGTCGCCGGCATCCATAAATTCAGTCTGAATAAAACCTTTTGACACCAAAAGAAACGAACTAAAGAATAGTATAACGACTGCAAGAATGGTAACTAGCTTATGTCCGAGTGTCCAGTTGAGCGCAGAGAGAATTGCCGATTTTAACTTTGTAATAATACTTTCAAAACCAAGTAAAAAACGGTCAAATGGTCTTTTTTTATCAAACACTTTAAGTTTACCAAAGCGTGAAGTAAGCAGAGGAACCAAGGTGACCGAAACCAACAGGCTTAGTAGTATGGAGATAACAATAACCAACGAAAAAGAACGCAATAATTGTCCGGTGACACCAGTGGTAAGTCCTATAGGAAGGAACACAGATACCAGTACAATGGTGATAGAGGTAACTGTCATACCAATTTCCTCAACGGCATCGATAGACGCCTGCCTTTTTGTCTTTCCCATTTCAAGGTGCCGGTAAATATTTTCCAACACAACAATGGCATCATCCACAATAACACCTACAACAATGGATAATGCCAGTAGTGTTAAGAGGTTCAGGGAAAAACCGAACAGGTAAAAGAATGCGAATGTGGAAATAATAGAGGTTGGGATAGCTATGAAGATAAACGTCAAGTTACGGAATGTATGCAAAAACAATAACATGGTAATGGATACCAGTATAATAGCAAAAACCAGATCTAACATTACGCCGTCTATAGCATCCTGTGTAAACTCAGATGTATCACTGGTAATAGTAAATTTAAGATTATTAGCTGCATACTCTTTTTCATATTCTGCAATCTGTTTTTGTACAGCCTTGCTAATTTCAACAGCATTTCCTTCAGTTTGTTTCTGTATAGTAAGTCCAATAACCGACTGCCCATTGAAACGGGCTAGTTTGGTCGCTTTTTTGGTACCATCAACCACGGTAGCAACATCGCACAATTTTATAAAAGAACCATCGGACGCAACACCAATAATTAGATTTCTTATTTGATCCAAACTGGTGAACTTACCGGAAAGTCTTACAATATACTTTGTATCGTTGTCTTTAATTTTTCCGGTAGGAAAATCTACATTGGAGGCTCCAATAACCTGTTGCACCTGGAGCAAAGAGATACCGTACTGCTCCAGCTTCTGGGCATTGGCTTTGACCTCTATCTCTCTTTCGTTACCACCAATAATTTCTACTTGTGCAACCCCTTTTATTTGAGAAATCCGAGGCTCAATTTCTTTATCTATGAGATCATAAAATTCCTTTTCGGGGATGTTTGAATTGACGGCAATGTTAATAATTGGGAGCATGTTAAGGTCGAATTTTTTAAATTGAGGTTCCTTAATGTTTTCCGGAAGATCTTCTCTTATGGTATTTACCTTTCGTTCACATTCCTGTAGAGATAAATCGGCATCAATGCCATCTTTATATGTGATTAAAACCGCAGAAACCCCTTCAAAAGAATAGGAATTTATTTTGTCTATTCCCTCTAATGCAGATACCGCATCTTCTACTTTTTTTGTAACAGAACTTTCCACTTCCGACGGAGCAGCACCGGGATAAACTATCATTACAGCATTCATCGGAACTTCCATACTGGGAAGAAGCTCTTTGTTCAAAAGCGAATAGCAAAATATTCCTGCCAATGCAAGTATAATAAATATGACTACAGGAACGGTTGAACGTTTTATTGATATATCTGTGATTTTCATTATTTTATAATATTAATATTGTCACCATCATTCAAATTCAATTGTCCGCTGACAATAATTTGCTCATTGGCAGATAACCCGTCGAGTACCTCTACCTGTTTATTGTTGCTTTGGCCAATAATCAATGTGCGCTTTACAGCTTTTCCATTTTGAGCGACATAAACCACAGGACTTTCCATGCTTCCTACAATACACTCTTTTTTTATTATAAGTTTTTGCTCATTTTTTACCGGTAGTTCTGCTTCTGCATACAATCCGCTTCTGAGACGCTCTTTCCCTCCATTAGCAAGTATAATCTCCACATTAAACTTCATGGCAGCATCGGCTTTTTCGGCAATGGAAGTTATTTTTCCGGGAAATTTTTGACCTGGGAAAGCACTTAATCGTATTGATACACTCTCTCCTTTTTTAACTTTAGTAACTTCGGATTCGGAAATCTTAATATTCAGTTTCAGAGGGTTGTTGTTTACAATTTCACAGACTGAGGAACCGCCTGTCAGGAACTGTCCTACTGTAATATTATCACTATTGATATAGCCGGAAATAGGGGCTTTGATAGTTGTATTATTCAGCGCTTTTTGGGCGGTTATTAAGTCTGCTTTGGCTTTTTTAAGACCGATTGAAGCTTGTTCCAAATCGTGTTTGGCTATGGCGTTTTCGGCAGCAAGACGCGTAAACCGATCAACATCCTGTTGATTTTGTGCATAATTAGCTTCTGCGGTGAGCACATTTGCAGCAATGACTTCATCATCCACTTTAACAATAGGACAACCGACAGATACATAGTCTCCTTTATGTTTATAAATCTTAATAATTTTTCCCTGAGTCTCAGAAACAAGGTCTAGCACAGCTGAGGCTTCTAATGTTCCTGTTGCTGTAACATTCTCTGAAATGGTTCCTATGGTTACAGTATCAACCGTCACGGGGATTTTATCCACTTTTCGTTGACTGATTGCAACTTCGTTTTGGAATTCGGTTTTATTGGCTTTTAGTTTATATCCGACAAATGTTAAGGCAACAAGTACAACTGCAGTTGCCATGATATGGCTTCTATTGATTTTCATGATAATAAATATTTTTACTTTTTAATTATTTAGCGTTTGCTATGCTTTTAAGATTTCCGGTGGATTTAAGTATTTTAATTTCTGAGGTTTTACATTTTAATATCTGTTGATTGTATGAATTATTTGCCTGTAAAAAATCTGAATTGATATTTAATAAATCGGCAAGAGAAGCCATACCTTCCTGATACTGCAGCATGGTTTGGCTATATACTTTTTGTGCCAGTTCTTTATTGTCTCTTTGTACAATTAACAAGTTTCTGGCTGTCTGATATTCAGAAAATGCATTTTGATAATCAACCATCAGAAAATCTCGGGCTTGCGAGAGATCTTCGTCTAATTGCTTTTGTTTTAGCAATGATTGCTTCACTTTTGCATTGGTTACTCCGGAATTGAAAATTGGCACGGACAGGCTCAATCCAACGGTTGTCATATTATGCCATATGTCAAGACTGGAACTTGTGTTGAAAGATGAATAATTCATTTTGCCAAAAGCTGCAAGCGTTGGATAGTATTTTGCCTTGGAAAGTCTTGTTTGCAGTTTGTAAACATCAGCCTGTTTTAATAATGCCTGGTAAGAAGGAATATTTTCTACCTGGAAATCGCAGGTATTGGTTTGTATTCATAATCATGAATAAACGACGTTGCATCTATTGCGATTGATGAATCACCAGGCATACCTGCCAATGCCTTAAGATAGTTTAATTGTGTATTTATAGCATTCTGTATGGTTTGTCGGGTTACTTCCAGATTTGTAATGGTTACTTTCAACCTATTTACATCTGTCTCTTTTATTAAATCATTTTGATATGTGAGTTTTGTAATCTCGAAAATTTTCTCAAGGTTTTTAATGGATTTATCCACTGTATTCAGTTGCAGCATCAGTGAACCGGCCTGATAGTAGTTATTTGCAACCTCGCCAATTATCTCCTCCTCATTTTTGTTTTTTAAAATTGAATATAATTCCCGTGTCTTTTTTGTTGCTTGTAACCCGAGCCAATATGACTGACTGTAAATTAATTGAGTTACCTGCACTCCGGCACTGGCAGAGTAAATTTTATCAATATTGCCAATCTGGTCGAGTAGGGGAGCATAATCTTGTGAAGTCATTTCATATACAGAGGCCGGTATTTCAATATTGTTGAACATCATTTTACTATAGCTGGCCGATCCTTCTATCTGTGGTAATCCGTATCCAATTGACTCCTTGTGCATGTATTCTGCCTCCTGTACTTGCAGTTCCGATTTCCGGATTTCCCGGCTATGTTCCAGCGCATAGTCGACTAAATTTCCTAACTCTGTTTGTCCATTCATGTTTTGCGTACACAGACCAAAACAGAATATAAGTAAAATGAATTTCCTCTCTTTCATGAATTTGTATTTTAATTGTATTTGATAAATTAATATCCCAGATAAGAACCGAACGGTCGGTATGTTTTTAAATCAAAAAAATAAGTGGTTGAGTGTCTATATTTTTAAAAGTTTATATTGTTCTTCCATTTGTTTTTTAAACATTTCAAAAGCGGAATTGATAGAACCTTTCATAATTATGTTCATAACTATGCCTAAATGTATAACAAGAAAATTCATTGATATAGCCTCTGTATCAATATTCTTTCGTATTTCTCCGTTTTTCATGGCCTCTTCAATTATATTCTTCCATTGATTGAATCCATACTGATGGAACCTACGACCAACTCTTGCAAAGTTCGGGTAGTATTGTAAAGAGTCGATCATTAAAGAAATATAATGCATTGGAATGGTTTTTGTGAAATCGATATTAAGATTATTGACCCTGTCAACTTTTTGATGCATTTCATTAATCGAAGATTGAACGAAATCGTACAGATTTATGTGTTTGTAAGGAAGAATCTGTTTGTTTTCCAGTATGTATTTGTCAACGACAGATTTGAACAGCTCTCCTTTACTGGCATAATGGTGGTAAATTGCCCCCTTTGTAAGCTGGGTAGCTTCGCTTATCCGGCTCATTGTAACTGCCTCGTAGTTATTGCGAAGGAACATGTCATAAGCAGTTTCCAATATGAATTCTTTAGTATCTTTCATAATCCATAATTTTTAGTCTATAAAACATACCGACCGCTCGGTATGCGACGATATGTCAGGACAAGTCATAGTCAAATTACGTGCCAATAGGGCTGTGGTATATTCAAAATTAATACATCTGCCAAATAGTCATCTGCTGGCATGTAGCGTATGTTGCCTTTCGTTAATCAAATCAAGAACCCGAACAGATCTTGCTTGTCGTTGATATATTCATAAACAATCTGATGATCGTCCATCCTTTTAACCAGCGAGTCAAAATCCTTAGCATCGGACAGTTCTATTCCGATTACCGCCGGGCCCTCTTCACGGTTAGTCTTCTTTGAGTATGAGAAATGGGTGATGTCATCATTGGGGCCAAGTACATTCTGTACAAAAGAGAGTAAGGCCCCCGAGCGCTGGGGGAAACGGATTATAAAATAGTGTTTGAACCCTTCGTAAAGCAGCGAACGCTCCCGGATCTCCTCTGTCCGGGTGATGTCATTATTGCTCCCGCTCACAATGCAGACCACGGTTTTACCTTTTATTTTGTCTGCATAAAAGGAGAGGGCAGATATAGACAAAGCTCCCGCAGGTTCCACAACGATTGCGTTTTGGTTGTAAAGTTCAAGGATGGTGGTACATACAGCCCCCTCAGGAACAGCAATGATGTCGTCCAGAACTTGGCGGCAAATGTCAAATGTATATTTTCCTACCTTTTTTACAGCTGCCCCGTCAATGAATTTGTCCACATGTTCCAACTCTACAACCTCACCATTATCAAAAGCGGCTTTCATGCTCTGGGCGCCAAGAGGCTCAACGCCAATAATTTTGGTGTCAGGACTGATTTGCTTGATGTATGACCCTAAACCGGCAGCTAATCCACCCCCTCCAATCGGAACAAATATGTAGTCGATCTTATCCTTGCAGTCCTGCATAATCTCGATTCCCATAGTAGCCTGTCCCTCGATGATTTTAGGATC
>JBAYMP010000045.1:0-18443 GCA_041663505.1 Bacteroidales bacterium
TCATCGGGAGAATATTCTTTTTCTGCTCCTCTCCTTTTTAATATAAACAGATCAAATGCTACAAATGCTGCTTTTTCGAATCTTAATGTTTTTGCCCCGTCTTCTAAGGTATAGGCTAAATCTTTTCTGGTCCAGTCAAGCACAGGCATGAAATTGTAAGTAACGATTTTTATTCCGCAAATAGCTAAATTCTTTAAGGACTCTTTGTAATTTTTAATATATTTTAAATAGTTCCCTCTTTGAATTTTAATAGCTTCATGAACAGGTATGCTTTCAACTACACTCCAATGTAAACCTGCCTCATCCAGCTCTTTTTTCCTTTTCTCAATCTCTTTTATTGTCCATATTTCGCCATTAGGAATATGATGTAATGCCGTAACAACACCCCTAATGCCAGCTTGCCGGATATCCCAAAGAGAAACAGGATCACTTGGGCCAAACCATCTCCAGGTTTGTTCACATAAGTACATTGTAGTACGATTTAAATTGTTAATTAAATTGAAAAAGCATCAAATCCACCGTCTATTACAGTAACAGTTCCATTAACAAATGCAGAGGCCTCACTGCTTAACCAGTGAAGTGTGCCAAGCAGCTCCTCAGGATTGCCAAATCTGCCAAAAGGGGTATGGGCAATTATATTTTTTGCTCGTTGAGTTAGTGAACCATCCGGATTTAATAACAGGGTTTTATTTTGCTCTGTAATAAAAAAACCTGGAGCTATTGCATTCACCCGTAGTAGAGGACCATATTTAATTGAAAACTCACAAGCTAAATATTTTGTAAAATTTGTAACAGCAGCTTTTGCCACTCCATATCCTATCACCCTTGTCAATGGTCTGACAGCAGATTCTGAAGAGATATTAATTATACTGCCACGTTTGTTTTGTGCCATTATTTTTGAAAACACTATTGTTGGTAATACGGTGCCGAATAAATTTAAATCTACAACAAACTTAAAGGAATCAATTTCTAAATCGAAAAATGTTTTATCGGGGGGTATAGTTGCTCCCTCTACATTTCCTCCTGCCGCATTGATAAGAATATCAATAGTGCCGTATTTATTAATTATATCATTATAGTTTTTTTCTAAGATTTCTCTGTTTAAAACATCTGTATATAAAAACCAGGCATCCTGGTTTTTTGCTAAAATTGATGCCTCCAGCTCTTTTCCGGCAACCTCATTTCTGTCTAGTATGATTACCCTGCATGCTTGTTCTGCAAAATACTCAACCATTTTTGTTCCTAAAATCCCTGCTGCTCCGGTAATAAGAACTACCTTATTTCTGATATCAAAAAGATTCATATTATTTTTATTATAATTTAGGATTCTTTGCTAACCTGCTTAATTATTGCCAAAGCATCACTGCACAACCTGGTAATTTCTGCCCACTCTTTCGCTCTTATTATAGAATCGGGGAAAAGATCAGATCCAATGCCTAAACATGTAACGCCAGCTTTTATCCATGCAGAAAGGTTTTCGTAAGTTGCTTCTATCCCGCCTGTTACCATAATCATAGACCATGGCATGGGTGCTTTAATATTTTTAACAAACGACGGACCACCCAAGTTCGCAGCCGGGAACACTTTGCAAATGTCACAGCCTGCTTCCTGAGCAAAACCTATTTCTGAAACAGAGCCACAACCCGGAATGTAGGGCACAAGACGGCGATTGCAAACTTTAGCAACTTCCGGATTAAATAGTGGTCCAACAACAAAGTTGGCACCCAATTGAATATAAAGTGCTGCAGCAGGAGCGTCCACTACAGAGCCTACACCAACTATTATTTCAGGACACTCCACTGAGCAAAACTTTACCAATTCTCCAAAAACTTCGTGTGCAAAATCGCCACGATTAGTAAATTCGAATACAAGAACTCCACCCTGGTGACAAGCTCTTACTACGTTTTTAGCAATATCAATATCTTTGTTATAGAATACCGGAATCATGCCTGTCTGCGACATAGCAGCAAGTACTTGTATTTTATTAAAACGCATAATTGTTAATTATTTTAATGGTTTTTTGAATTGATCAAATCAACGTGATACTCTTCCGCTGCCATCACCACCCATAAGTGCCTCTACTTCTTCTACTGTAACAAGGTTAAAGTCACCATAAATGGTGTGCTTAAGACAAGAAGCTGCTGCTGCAAAATCGAGGGCTTTCTGATCGTTGTTGGTAGAAGTGAGCAAACCGTATATAAGGCCGCCCATAAATGAATCTCCGCCACCTACGCGATCTACAATATGTGTAATATCGTAAAATTCAGATTGGTAAAGTTTACCGTTACTGTACAGCACACCGCCCCATGTGTTGTGGTTTGCATTAATTGAACCGCGCAAAGTAATTATTACCTTTTTAGCTTGAGGAAATTTATTCATCATTTGCATACAAACTGACTCAAATTCGGTAGGATTTATATCGCCTCCTGTGTGGGTTGCATCGAAGCCTACTGGTTTAATTCCAAACACTTTTTCTGCATCCTCTTCATTGCCCAGAATGATGTCGCAACCGGAAACAAGAGCAGGCATTATTTCGGAAGCTGTTTTGCCATACTTCCAAAGGTTTTTACGGTAATTCAAATCGGTCGAAACTGTTATGTCCATTTCATTGGCTGTGCGGATAGCTTCCAGACATGTATCAGCTGCACCTTGCGATAAAGCAGGAGTAATACCTGTCCAGTGGAACCAACCGGCATCTTTAAAAATTTCGCGCCAGTTAACCATCTCCGGCCTAATTTCTGCAATCGAAGAACCAGCACGGTCGTATATTACCTTGCTGGCACGTGCTACTGCTCCTGTTTCAAGAAAGTAAATACCTATACGGTCGCCGCCGCGCAAAATATTACCGGTTCCAACGCCGTATTTGCGTAAATTCATTATGCAAGATTCCGCAATCTCATTTTTAGGCAAACGAGTAACAAATTCTGTCTCCATGCCAAAATTTGCCAGCGATACAGCAACATTCGCCTCACCTCCCCCAAAAGAGGCAGTAAACTGGGTTGTCTGACTAAAGCGGTCATAACCAGGTGCTGCTAAACGGAGCATTATTTCGCCAAATGTTACTATTTTTTTGTTCATAATTTTTACTAATCCGATTCCCACATTAATTCTAACCCGGCAAATTCAAAAAAATCCATACCTCTGAGGTAATCAGATTATCCCAGCCTTGTGGTTGAAAAGAGGTGAGAGGCCCATCGCTTTTTTTGCCAAGGACATAACCTCTACTGTCCGTTTTAGCAACAGATCATTATACTTGCCAATTCCGTAATTACTTTCGCTGTCCCATGCCAGAGTTAAGCCTTCCGGGCGGCGGGGCGAGTCAATTTTTAAAATATGGGGCTCCAAATCTGCAGATATACCATCGAATCTTTCCAACAGGCTAAGAGAACTACCAGGCTTATCAAAGGAGATATATACATCGGTAAATCCCAACAAAGCTAGTTTAGAAACTAATTCCCCGGGATTGTCAATATACTTTTTAATAGTCCTCGATGAATATATATAAGTACCCGACCTTAACCCCTGCTCCGGATTTGTTTGAATTACCCTTTTAAAATTATTTGCTCTTTCTCTCATTTTAGGGCTAATATTCAGGTGGTTATCTCTTTGTCAGATTTTGCATGGTTTGATAAATCTTGAATAACTTCTCTGTTCTCTGTTCATTTATCTCTTCTAATTCTTTGTCATATAAAAAGCCTTTATTCAGAGTGATAAATCTGTCATTTATTTTTTTTGCTTCCGCTACAAGTCTTGATAATTTTTCTAAATAAGCAGGGGCCTGACTTCTGTCAAAGCTCTCTGACTCATATCCAGATTCTACCTCTTTAAACATTAAATACTGCACACGTATATCAAACATTAACTTATAATGGTCGAACTCCTTAATATTGGTTTTTGGTTTTAATCCATACAATTTTGATTGAAGCTCCTTAGTATCAATTAAAATGTCTTTCACGCTTTTATTATTTGAATCCTTACCCTTGACTACCTCTTCCTGAGGAGCGGTTAAAATATCCCACAGTAGTTTTCCCTCTTCCTTTGAAAAGCCGAATCTCTCTTTTGAGTAATTTATTACAAATTGCTCAGCATTAATTGGTCCGTTAGTTTTAAGTGACTCTCCGTAACATGCAATAATCATTCTGAATCCGGATAGAGGATACACATATCTTATCGGATACATTTGAATTACTTCCCATCCGGTATCATATAAAAAACCATAAGTTCCTCCAGTGGACCAGGAGGTCATAACAATTCCTTTGTAGTTATTTTCCCGGGCATAGGGGATAAAAACTTTCTGATTATTAAAATGTTTATTCCACTGAATTAAATATAAATTATCCGGATGGCTTCTTATAGAAGGGGCCCCCAAAAAAGTAACTCCTGCCTTGTATAATCTGTCGATATCTCCAAAGTGGTCTTTTTCCCAGCCATAATTCCAGTCTACAAATATTACATTCTTAGGTAATTCATCAACTGCTTCCGGGTATTTTAAAATTACATCGGCCCATAAAACAGGTGTTTTTCCTAAATCGGTTACTATTTTGCACATAGTTTTTACATAGTCTGCAAAAAGCTTGGATTTTCCCTCTTTTGCACTTTTTTCTGCGCATAATTTACATGAACCGAGAAGATAAGTTTCATCGCCGCCAATATGAAAATATTTTGATGGATGCATTGCTGCCACCTCTTTAAATATTGCTGTAAATACTTTTATACACTCATCTTCTTTCATAGGACATACCTGAGAGACCTCCTTTTTATCTTCTTTGATGTGAGCATATCTGTCGTGCGAGAGAATATATTCCACATGGCCAAAACAATTTTGCAGCGGAATAACGTCAATACCAATTGTGCTGCAATACTTAATAAAAGAAGCTACTTCGTCCACAGAATATGCATATTTATTACACAGAGTAGCATTTTTTTGAAAAGGGAAGGTAGCCTCCCACTCCATAATAATTGTGTTGATTCCAAACTCAGAAAGCTCTTTTGCAAATGATTTGAGAGCAGGCATTGCCATCACCTCGCATCTGAGATCGATGTGAAATCCTTTAACTGCAAAGTCATTACCTGTTTCGGATGCTATTATCGGTTTTGGCGATAATAAAATGAGAATCAAACATATAATATACAACTGAATGTATAAAAATTTAATAAGATTATTCCGTTTCATTTGTCAATAATTTCGAATAATTATAATATATATTTTGCACTATCCTTATCGCAATACAAAGTGGCGAATCTATGTGTACGTAATACTGAGGCAGGATATTTTTCTGTAATTTCTCCTGATACCACAGCTTTAATGGCTTTTGCTTTTGATGGTGCAGGAACTATGCAGAAAATTCTTTTTGCTCCAACTAATACGGGGATTGTTAATGTTATGGCATGAGTAGGAACATCGTCAACAGAAGCAAAAAAACCATCATTAACCTGTTGCTTTCTGCAGATTAAATCTAACGAAACAATTTTTACTTTTTCAGGATCATTAAAAAGTGCTACGTGAGGGTCGTTAAAAGCAATATGGGCATTTTCTCCAATTCCCATAAAAACTATATCTATAGGCTGTTGATCCAGCAATCTTGAATAATTCTGACATACAATACTTGGATCTTCATTCTTTTTAAATAAGTAGTTAATTGATTTTAACTGAATTTTATCGAAAATTTTAGACTTCAAAAAATTGCCGAAACCTTGAGGAGCGTCCTCAGTAAGACCTATAAATTCATCCATATGGAAAGCATTAATTCTGTTCCATTCTATATCTTGTTCTATAAGAGAAGATAAAAAGTCATTTTGAGAAGGAGCTGATGCAAAAACTATTGATAGTTCGTTTTTAGTCTTTAATTCTTTTTGAATATATTCTGCAGCGTCTCTTGAGGCAATTAATCCCATCTCTGCTCTTGTGTCAAAAACCTTAATCTCTAACTGATCTTTCTTAAATAGTTTTAGCATTTTTTATTTTTATTAAATTAATTTTCCTTCTATAATTGTATTTTGAATATCAATATTTTTATTAAATATTATTATATCAGCATCGTAGCCTACAGCAATCCTCCCTTTTTTGTGTCCTATATTTGCGATTCGGGCAGGAGTAGAGGTAGCCATCTGGATAGACTCATTTAAAGGTATTTCTGCGATGTTTATCATGTTTCTGACTAATAAATCTGTTGTTGCAACACTTCCTGCAAAAGCAGATCGATCCGGTAATTTTGCTACGCCATCTTCAATAATAACCTCTTGACCTTTTTGTAAACTTCCTAAAATTGACTTTCCATCCGGCATACCTGCTCCTCTCATAGAATCAGTTACAAGTGCTATGTTTTCTGCCCCTTTTATTTTGTATATTAATTTCATTAGCGGTTTTGGTACATGAATGCCATCGGCAATAATTTCTACCGTCATTTTATCAATTAAATATCCTGCCTCTATGCAGCCAGCGTAACGAAACGCATTACGGCGAGTAATACCATTCATGCAGGAATAAAAATGGGTGATATGAGTAAAGCCTGCTTCGAATGCAGTTAAAATTTCTTCGTAAATTGCGTCTGTATGTGCTATTGAGGGAAGTATTCCCCGCTTTGTCAGATTTTGGGCAAACTCTATTGCTCCGGGCAACTCAGGAGCAATACTCCACCGAACAATATTTTTATTGTTTTCTAAAATTTCTGTGTATTCTTCAGGATCTGGATTTCTCAAATATTTTGGATCTTGTGCTCCTCTGTGATTATATGAGAAATATGGGCCTTCCAGATGAATTCCGCCAAATTTTGCTCCTTTTTCATTTACTTTATTTGCCTTTTCATAGGTTTCAAAGAATGCGAACAACTCAGAATTATCTCCTGCAAGAGTTGTGGGATAAAGCAATGTTGTTCCATGTTTTGCATGTATGTTTACAGCTTGCAGGAACCCGTCAACAGAACAATCCATAAAATCATGATTGGCACCACCATGAGTGTGCAGATCTATAAACCCGGGGCTTATATAATTTAAGTTTGCGTCAATTTCTTCATAGCCGGACACCTCTGTATTTCCTTTTTCTACTCCGATTATCTTATCGTTTTCTATCAATACTGTTCCCAACCCAAGATTCTCGAAGGGAGTAATTATATAGCCGTTAAATATTTTTATTTTACTCATGATGAATAATTTTTTGTCCAATGTTCAATCGTATGCCCTTTAAAAGCATAAAATATCAGATATAAGAAACACGGAACTAAAACCCAGTACGACAATCTGGCTCCGTAAGAGTCAACCAATGAGCCATATATTACGGGCAGGAATGCATTTCCGCATAAAGCCATAACAAGCAGAGAAGAACCGAGATTTGTATATTTTCCCAGATTACGAATGGCAAGAGGCCAGATTCCTGCATAAATCAGAGCATTTGGCATACCCATCAGTACCAAAAACCAAATTGAAATATCTGTATTATGAGAGAAGATAGTTACATTTCCGGAAACATAGATAACGCAAAGGGATAAAACCAAACCTACAGATGTTGCAATTTGCAAAGCTCTTTTTTGTTTTAATACTTTTGGAATTAATAATATGCCAAGCATATAGCCTATTAATGTGCAGGACATTGTGTATGAGGGGAAAACCTTTGCCGTGGTTAACTCAATTCCCATGGTTCCGGCATAATTGATTATTGTATCAATAGATATTACCTGGGCACCTACGTGAAAGAATATGGCTAATATACCGAGTATTAAATAGGGATATTGAAAAATTGAGGATCTGTCTGTATGAGAAGAGTCTGCACTGCTGTTTTGCTCTTTGGTATTAATTTCCGGAAGTGGCGAATACCGTATCATTATTCCAAAAATTAGCAGTAACACAGATAAAAATGCGTATGGGAGCATCACGCGCCGGATTAATGCATCTAAGACAATCTCCCTTTCCGGACCCATAATAAGTCCCTCTTTTAACTGGCGGAATAGCTCACTGTCATTTGCCTGCAATACTACTGCTGCAAAAATCAGAGGGGAGATAATACCGGCTAATTTATTGCATAACCCTACAATACTAATGCGTTTGGCAGCACTTTCAATAGGGCCGATCATAGTAACATATGGATTTGCTGCAGTTTGAAGAATAGCCAGACCGGTTCCAATGCAAAAAAGACCACACAGGAATATTCCATATGTTCTGGTATATGCTGCCGGAACAAAAATTAAAGTACCCAGGGACATAAAACAAAGACCTACAAGCATACCTTTTTTAAAACCAACTTTATTAAGAAGTCTGGAAGCTGGAATTGCCATTACAAAATAAGCTATGTAAAACGCAAAGGCAACTAAATAGGCTTGTGTATGCGTTAACTCACAGGCGATCTTGAAATATGGGATGAGAATGGCGTTTACCCACGAAACGAAACCGAAAATAAAAAAGAGCGAACACAAAATCATCATAGAGATGATATATGTCTTTTTTTTGGAATTTTCCATATTATTCTGAATAATAAATAATTCCCTGTGAATCCCAATATCTTTTCAATACATTAAGGGATTTGAGAAATCTGTTGTAATCTTTATTCTCTTTACTTGTCCATCCAACCTCTGCATATGCGGCAATTCTGGGAAAAACCTGCCGGTATAAGTCTGAAACTTTTGGAATATATTCACTCCACATCTGGCAGCCGGAACCTAAAATATGAGTTACATATTTTGAATCCAAACCCTCCGGAACAGGAGAGAAGTTATATGCTTTTTCCAGTGGGATCCTTGTATATGTGTAGTCCAGATATGTATCCCAATGATTGGAGTTTACAACATCATAGCCTTGCTCCAACGCCTCTTTTAATAACGTAGGCTCGCCTTTCCAAAAGTGCACTATGCTGGTTTTTGCCAAAGTCTGTTGTGAATTTTCTGCAGTGGACCATTCGTGTACGTTTTTCCCCATTATTTCATTCCACCCCATCATCCTGAAGCCCTTGTCCTGAATAAATTCAGATATCCGATTGACGAAAAACACCTGGACATCCGCCGGGCTTTTAAATCCCTCTCTTTTCATTAATTCTTGTACTTTATCATTAGTAATCCACTCATCGTATTTAACTTCGTCGCCTCCGATATGAATAATTTTTGAAGGAAAAAGTGACATAACCTCAGATAAAACATCTGTAAGGAAAGTAAACACCTTTTCATCAGCAACATTATATGTAGTTTTGAATATACCAAAGTTGCCTGTTACTTTAATTGATTCACCGCTGGCAGAAAGCCATGGGTATGCTGCAACAGCAGCGCTTGCATGTCCGGGCATTTCAATTTCCGGAACAACCATAATATGTCTTTTTGAGGCGTATTCTACAATTTCAATTATATCTTTCTGGGAGTAATATCCTCCGTGAGGGTACGCATTATAAACACGAATACTGTCCTTAGGTACATACTTTGCCTGCGTGCTGTCGCGCCATGCTCCAACCTCTGTCAGCAAAGGATACTTCTTTATCTCTATACGCCAGCCCTGATCGTCAGTTAAATGCCAGTGGAAAACATTCATCTTCAATAATGCCATTTGATCCAACATTTTTTTAACAATCTCTTTACCTTTAAAGTGTCTTGATTCATCGAGCATGAAGGCTCTCCAGGAAAAATTTGGATAATCACTTACAGAACACGCAGGTATCTCGTAAGAACCATCTCCTTTTAAAGTAATAAGCTGACGCAATGTCTGCAGAGCATAGAAACAAGATGAAGAAGAATTTGCTTCAACTGTAATTTTGTCTTTCTCTACATTTAATTTATATGTGTTTTCCGGAAGATTTTTATTTTTTTTAATAATAATATTCCCTCCTGCAGAAGTAGGAGCCAAGATCACAAAAAACTGACTGTAAAAAATCTCTGAGAATAATTGAATTTCGGACAGGTATTCTTTGTCGTAGCTAACTGTGATTTTATTCTTAAAGCTGAAAGATCCCTCCATAGGGTCTAAAGAGTTAGGATACGGAATTACATTATACCTTGTTTGTGAGAATGCGCTCAAAACCATTAGTAATGTAAAAACAACAGCAGTTAATTTTTTCATGGTGATATATTTATTTATTATTTTTCAAAGAGTCCAAAGGGCTGATTACTTCGCATTCCATACATTTTTATCTCTTTAGCTGCACTGTTCTTGAATAGTAATACGGTATGTTCTCCTTTCTCGTTTTCTATTAAAAGGCCAACTCCTTCTTCAGATTCATCTTTATATACTTTTGTGTTGTATTTACTGGCTCCCTTTGGCAAGACAATTATGATAGAACTTAAATTCCCGTTGGATTTAAAGCAGTAATTCAACATTGGCGCTTTAAAATCTGAGCCTTCCAGGTAAAAATACTCACTGGTAATACCGATTTTATTAATCTCATTTTTGCCGACAGGTATTATAGATATCAGTGAATCATTATATATGGTTATAACTTTTGAGTTATTGTCCAGAGTAAGATCTACCGGAGGAAGGTGGAAAAGAACTTCGTAACTATGTTTTTCTGTTGTTGTAAAAGAGTCGTAAATCACGGCAAATTCATCTTTAACAAGAGCTATGTTTCTTTCCCAGCTTACATTGCAATTTGTAGGATCACTCTTTGGAGAAACCATTCTGCAATATTTATAATTATCATTATCTGTCCAATCGGTGATTCGATTTTCTGTATCTCTTTTTTTAGCATATTCTGTATCTGAAGATGATTCAGCATCCTCGACACCATCTATAAGAACTGTATTGTGAGCTTTTGATGTTCTGTACCACCTGTTTTTTAAGGGTTTGTCATAATTACAACATCCGGCATCTATGAAAACCGGCCTGTTATTAAACCATAAATTTAATCCTAAGCGACCAGCGTGTGCGTGTGACCCTATTCTCGTAGCAGGGTTTAGTAAAATATACCAGTTATTTTTTCTTTCTACACTTCCACTGCGCATGACAGCTATTTGTGTATCAGGATAATATGCAGATAAATTTGATTTGGAGCTGATATTGCTTTTGAGAATTGTATTTAATATGCTGACAGATGGAATTATATTCATCTCGTATGAGTCATTAACCGGAGGCATGGTTTCATCAGGTTGAGCAAAAACGGACATATATGAGAGCATCTTATTAAGCAAAGGAATCAGATTGCCAGGATACTTAATGTTATTTGCAGAGCATAGCAGGTACATATCTCTGAATATTGATGTCTGGAACGGGTAGTAACCGAACATCTGCTCTATGTTGCCACCATCGTTATAGTGAGCTGCATTCATATGATGTGTCAGAATCCTCATGGCGTTATTTTGTAACTCGCCATTAATATCTAAATCAGGGAAAAGGCAAGAAAGATATAACATTGCCAAACCTCCATGGGATTGATGATTAAAATCATTTAACTCCTGCCTGGCAAACCACGATAAAAGAACACTGGCATGTTCTTTTTGAATGGCTTTTATTGCCATTTGATCTTTAGGGGAAAGTCCATTTTTTGTAAGATAATAGCACCAGGACAGATTAATGCTTCTCCATGCAACCTGCATATCTCTCCAGTTAAATGTTCTTTTTTCCGAACCTGGCAATCTTGGATTATCCTTTATCCAGGTATTTAGAATATCCATCATATCTTTTATGTATGATTTGTCTTTTGTAAGATAATACATCCTTGCAAAAGAGGGAAGAAAATAGAGTCTGTTTACCCAGACACTTGTTTCAATTTCGGTTTTTTCAAATTTTTCCCAGTTGACAGGGTTGCCAAATTTTTCATACAATAATCCACTTCTGATTTTCTGTACAATTACTGCATCATTTTCTGTATTCAATAATTCTACCTGAACAAATTTACCACCCTGGTCTTTTGGCATGATATCTCCAAAATCATATACTTTAGCAAAATCATAAAACGGGAAATTGCCTTTTTGAGCAAACAAACCAGAAGCTAAAATAAAGGAACCAAATAGTAAAATTGTTTTTTTAAAAGGATTAGCATTAGCTATTGAACGCATACGTATTATTAATAATTTATGGCAAGTAATATACAACATCTGATGATATGTGTATAACGCCATTTGTAGGCCTGATGTTTGAAACATAAATGGTAAAAGACTTCTTGGTGCCTTGATTAACCACAACCTGGAAGTTACTGTTGTGTGAAAAATATAAAGGGTTTGTACCTTCAGTCTCATACATTATAGGCTTGTCACTGTCCATAAATTGAACATCCTGTGTATAATAAGATGTCTTAACAATATGATACTTGAGTACAGCTGTTAACGTGGCAACAGGCATAGCTGCAAGAGATGCATAACCATTGGTTTTAAGATATGCTCTTATTCCGGGATTTCTTGGGATAATAAAAGTTCTGGGGCCTGTCTGACTGTATAAGCTTTGTAATCCTGTTAAAGTAATGGCTTCTTTCATTAAAGATAAGGAGTCAACAGCTTTAGCGGTATTTACAAAGTCAAGGGCTGTTCCTTTAAATTCCCCTGTTTCGGAAGTAGTAGAAGATTCATAATCAAAACTTTCCTGTATGCAAGATCCTAAAGAGAGCGCGACAATTACAACGATTATAAAGTTGCCTCTCATTTTATGAATAATATTTATTTTTTTCATTTTCCGACATTATTAATAACTATTTATAAAAGTCATTTTGTACAATATTAGGATTCTTTTCAATAGTTGAGGTGCTTATTGGCCATAACAGATTTTTAACATTACTCAATCCATTTATCGGACCCATAGTTGAAATGGCTTTACCTGTTCTTACAAGATCAAACCAACGATGCCCTTCGTAACACAATTCAATTGAGCGTTCGTGTAAAATAGCATCCTCTACAGTTTCGTACATTGCAATTGCCTGAGCTTCTGTTAACAGAGCAGGGGTAAGGCCAGCTCTTTTTCTAATCGGTTCTAATAACTTTAGAGCATTGGTAATATTGGTAGTCCCACCCAGTTTATTCAGGGCTTCTGCTTTAAGCATCATAATATCTGCTAATCTGATGAGGATAATATTTTGTTTGGAAGCGGTAGCAACTTGATCACTAACGCCTTTCCCTAAATATTTCCAGATAGCTTTTGGATCTGCCTGGGTTACATCATAAACATATGCTCGACGTAAGTCACCGGTTTCGAAGGAAGCCATAAATTTTGCAGAAGGAGTATAGTGCGAATCGGAACCAATTGCATACAAAACTCTCAATCCATTTGTTTGAGTTTCATTATAACCAATCTCAAATATACTTTCTGCGGAATAACTGTCTGTAAACATCTTTCCCCATGCTGTCATATCTGTAACCAATGAATATAATGAGTTTGAAAGAACCAGATCGGCAGTAGCGATAGCTTCTGTGTATTTTTTCCGCCACATATAGACTTGAGTAAGGAGAGCATTTGCACCTCCTTTGTTGAACATAATTCTGTCGTTTGTACTGTTAAACTTATCTACACAATTAGCAGCAGCATATTTTAAATCTTCCTCAATCTGATCAAGAACTAATTCCGAGTTATCTCTCGAAACAAAAATATCATCTCCTGCCTGAGTGTATGGTTCCAAAATCAGAGGAACATCGCCCCATATTCTTACTAAATAAAAATATGCAAGAGCTCTTAATGCTTTAGATTGCCCGATTAATTGATTTCCGGTAGCATCGCCATCCGGGAATACTGCCGGTATATTATTAATTGCATAGTTGGCACTGCTGATTAATGTATAAAGCGAAGTCCAATCGGCAGAGGATATAGTTGTTGTAAGAGTATTGTTCTGCAAAAAGGTTGTTTCGCCAGAGTGTTTTACCTTAACATTATCTGCGCGACCTTCACCCCAAAAAGAGAAGTTTGTGCCCATTGCAGATTGCAGGTTATTGTATATCCCGAATACACCGGCCTTTGCCTGAGCTTGATTTTGATAAAAACTTTCTGCAGAAAAACTACTGATCGGTTTCTTATCGAGCAAAGAATCTACACACGAGGAGAGACTTAACATTGCCAATCCTAAGAGTAATATTTTATAATTTAAATTTTTCATTTTATACTGTATTTTTTAAAAGCCAATATTCAAACCAAACAGAAATGTTCTACTCTGAGGATATGAACCATAATCAACACCCTGTCTTAAACCAGAGGATAAAGTATTAACATCGGGATCATAACCGCTATAATTAGTGAATGTTAGTAAGTTACTCCCGGTCACATATAGTTTTAAACTCTGCAATTTAATCTTATCTACCATTTTTCGTGGAAAGTCGTATGCAAATGTTACAGATTTTACTTTAAGATAAGATCCATCTTCTACCCAACGACTTTGCACCCTTGATTCATTCTGCATAGGGTCGTTTCTGACAACTTTAGGGTATTTTGTAACATCACCTTGTTTTCTCCATGCATTATAGTAGAACTCAGTACTAACATTGTTATAAGAGAAAATAGAATTTCTATAGTAGTCAACATTATTGTAAATATCGTTTCCATAGCAGAATTGTAAAAACACATTCAGCGAGAAATTCTTGAATGAGAAGTCGTTTGTTAAACCTCCTGTAAACAAAGGCTGGGCATTCCCGATAATTGTTCTGTCATTTTGATCTATATATCCGTTTTTGTCAATATCTTCCCATATTACATCACCACCTTTGAAAATTTTACCTGTAGATGTTAAATTTCTTAGTTGATTAATATTATCGGAGTCGGACGCATATATTCCTTTATATTTGTAACCAAAAAATGTACCGACAGGTTCACCTTCTTTAAGTATATGGAATGTACCGTTCTGAATATATCCATTAACAAGGACCTCTTCAGGTAAACTTGACACTTCATTTTTATTGAAGCTTATGTTAAAAGTTGTTGACCATTTAAATTCGTTTACGAAGTTTTTAGAAGTAATTGAGAATTCAACTCCGCTATTTTGAATTTTTCCAACATTATTGACAACAGAAGAAAAACCGGTAGTATTTGGCATGGGAACGTCGTATAACAGGTCCGATGTGTTTTTAATATAGCCATCAAATATAAAATCCAATCTGCCATAAAAGAGTGATAAATCCAAACCTAAGTTATATTGAGTTGTTGTTTCCCACGAAAGATCTCTATTTGGCATCTGATAGGGAACTACTCCGGGATTGGTAAGGTAATTTTTACCAGTCAGAAATGTTCCTTGCGAACTATAGTTGTCAATTGCCTCATTTCCTGTTTGCCCTATGCTAAATCTTAATTTCGCATCATTAATAAACTTTAACGGTTTAAACCATTTTTCGTCGGAAAAACGCCAGGCTCCCGAAGCTGAAGGGAAATAACCGAATCTATTGTTTTTCCCAAATCTTGAGGAGCCGTCTGCTCTCATATTTGCTTCAAACAAATATTTACCTTTATAGTCATAGCTTACTCTTGCAAAGAACGAAGCCATGGAGTGACTGTATGCAACATTGTTTTCCTGACCGGATATGGTACCTGCTCCATTTAAAGTCCGGATATCGTCACTTGAGAAATACAAACCATTCAGACCTGTAACATCAGTTTTCCATTCTTGCTGACTAAATCCTAATAGCCCGCCAATATGATGATCACCAAAAGATTGATCATATGTAAAATAATTTTCATTGGCCCAGGTAAAATTTTCAGAAACCCTTACAGACCCGGTATTGTATCCTTCTCTATAATCTACTGTTGTCGGGAAAAACTCATCTTCTTTCATCGCTTCAAAATCTATACTAAGGTTTGTTTTGAATTTTAGCCATTTGTAAAAAGTAATTTCTAAATATTCATTGGCATTTACCCGATTAGAGGTATTTAAGTGTAAACACTCTTCTGCCAGAGCTATAGGATTCCTTTTTCCATTCAGGTAACCTAAATATGAACCATTGGGATAGTTAAGAGCATATGTGGGAGGCCTTGTTAATAATGCAATAACCATAGATTTGTTCCCCATGCCACCTGCAGAGATCCTGTCATTTGTACTTCGTGTATATGACACATTAGTGCCTACTTTGATATAATCTGTAGCATCGAACTCCGTATTGGCGCGGGCAGAGAACCGTTTATATTCAGAATTTCTGATAATTCCTTCCTGGTCTAAATACGAAGAACTTAAAGAATATCTTATGGTTTTTGTACCTCCAGACACATTAATCCCTAATTGCTTCTCGTAAGCTGTATTATACATTAGGGATTGCCAATCTTCATCGCCTGAATTTACAGGATTTAAGGAATCAACAACTGTGTAATGTGGAACAGTCTCTGTTTTAAGACCCATGTATTGGTCATAATTCCGATAACCTTCCAAAATAAATTCTCTCCATTGTTTTGAATTAAGTACACTAAGCTTTCTTGTAATATTACTGACTCCAAAAGAGGCATAAACACTTATCTTAGCTCTTCCCTCTTTTCCTCTTTTGGTTGTGATTAAAACGACTCCATTAGCAGCTCTGGAACCATAAATAGAAGATGAGGCAGCATCTTTTAAAACCTCAATAGATTCTATATCACCAGGACTCAAATACGACAAAGGACTTAACCCGTGCTCATCATCAACATTTAATAATGATGATGTTGTTGTCTCGATAGGGATTCCGTCCACAACATAAAGTGGGCTATTACCTGAGTTAAGAGAAGAGGCACCACGAACACGTATTGTCATGCTCGAACCAGGAGCGCCATCACTTGAGAGTACCTGGACTCCGGCTACCTTACCTTGCATTGCTGTTAACACATCTCTTACGGGGGTAGACTCTAATTCTTTACTACTAATGGAAGCTATTGAACCCGTGAGGTCACGCTTTCTCTTTGTACCATAACCAACAACGACCAATTCGTCTAATATGTTGACATTCTCTTGAAGTACAATGCTTTTACCACTTAGTTCTGAAGCAGGGAGTTCTTTAGTTTTATAGCCGAGACAAGAAAAAGAGATAATTTTATTTTTGGCTACTTGCATTGTAAAGAATCCGTCAGAATCGGTTACGACTCCTTTTTTTTCTCCCAAAACAGCGACATTTACGCCCATAATGGGCACATTATTTCCATCAACTACTATACCAGAAGCAGTAACAGTAACATTCTGCAGCGTTTGTGCTGTCGTATTCGTTATAAACACCTGGCTGATGGAGAAAATAATGCATAGACAAAAGCCGGTTAACAGCTTTTGCTTGTTTAAATTGAAATAATTCATTACATTAAGTCTTTGTTAAAGGTTTTTAAATTATCAAAAACAAATATTACCCAGAACATATTTGTTCAACAAAATAAACTAAAATAAAGACTGGAATTTTGTTGATTTGCGAAATTTATTCTTATATTTACGTCAATATGATTAAGATATTAATTCTGACGGATTTTACAAGCGCCTACAGTAGTAGCCTGTTAAGAGGAATAATAAAGTATTCTCATGAAATTGAAGAGTTGAGTTTCTATAGAATGCCATTATTTTATCTCGCTGAATATGGAGACCGGTATGTTGCAAGCTGGGCGAAAAAATGGAAGGCAGACGCAATAATTGTTCAGATTCAAAATTTAAATCTGTCACTTTTTTCAAAATTAAATATCCCGATAATAATCCAGAATTATTATGACAGGGTAGATAATGTAATAAATCTCACCGGAGACTATATCGGAACCGGTCATTTAGCCGCGGATTTTTTTATTAAAAGAGGTTATAAAAACTTTGCGTATTATGGGATAGTAGCAACAATATGGTCCAGGGAACGATACCAGGGGTTCAAGGAAAGGATAGAAGAAGGTAATTATAATTTTTTTGAATATTTAGAAAAAACAGGGATTAAAGAGAGAAGGACGTATAATTTAGATATGCTTGCGAAGTGGCTAAAATCACTACCTAAGCCAGTAGCAATATTTGCCTGCGACGATCAATATGCTCTGTATATTTCCGAGACATGTAAGATACACGATATTTCCATTCCGGATGAAATATCTCTATTGGGTGTTGATAATGATAATTTATTTTGTAACATTTCTAATCCCCCGATATCTTCAATTATTTTAGATGTTGAATATGGAGGATATCTAGCTGCCAAAACGATATCTCAGCTGATAAAAAAAGAGATTTCCCAGCCATCTGATATTATTGTCAAAGCAATTCAAATAGTTAAAAGAGAGTCTACAGAAAAATTCAACATCAGAGATAAATATATATTACATATTGTTGAGTACATTGAGGCAAACTATAGTAAAAGCATTACTGTTAATTCTCTATTACAATTGGTTCCTTTATCAAGAAGAGTATTGGAAAAAAGGTTCAAAGCAAGTACAGGCTCTTCAATTTATCAATACATCCAATCTTTGAGAATTGAGCACATTTGCAGTTTATTGATCAATACAGATAAATTAATAGAAAATATTGCAGTTGAAAGCGGATTCAAGTCAAATCAGAATTTGTCAAAAACTTTCTCAAAATATAAACACATGACTCCTTCTGATTATAGAAAAAACTACAGGAATAATAAATAATTTATTTGTATAAAAAAGAAAGGAATAATGAAAAA
>JBAYMP010000046.1:0-17694 GCA_041663505.1 Bacteroidales bacterium
AAGCCCGTTTGCGCCGATGGTACTGCTATACCAAGTGGGAGAGTAGGTAGCCGCCATCCTTTACAAAGAGTCTGATGAGAAATCGTCAGACTCTTTTTTTTATGTACAAAAGAAGTCTGTCTGTTAAATCGCTACAGTTACCAGGCGAGAGCGCTCGCTCCCAGGATGGCAGCATCAGACTCCTTCAGCTGTGAAAAGATAATCTTAATTTTGTTCTTCCAAAGGGGCATCAGATTTGCGTTCATGCTATCTTCGACTGGTTTTAGCAGCAGATCTCCCGATCTTGCCAGACCTCCAAAGAGAACAATTGCTTCAGGTGCACTGAAAGCTACAAAATCTGAAAAGGATTCGCCCAACTTTTTGCCTGTGTACTCAAAAACTCTTTTTGCCAAAGCATCACCGCCGACTGCCGCCTCATAGACATCTTTGGAGGTTAACTCTTCGAAAACCTCTCTTAGAGCACTTGGCTCGTCTGTCATCTCCAGCCACTCTCTTGCAGTCCGTGCCACGCCAATGGCCGATGCGTAGGCCTCAATACAACCCTTTTTACCGCAATTGCACTGACGTCCGTTGTAGCGTACTGCTGCAGTGTGCCCGAGCTCTCCTGCAAAACCATCATGACCGTAAACTACCTCTCCGTTAATTACTATACCGCTGCCCACACCGGTGCCAAGTGTAATCAGTATAAAATTTCTCATTCCCCTTGCTGCTCCATAGGTCATCTCTCCGACTGCCGCCGCGTTGGCATCATTTGTAAGAACAACGCGTACGCCAAGCTTATCGGATACAAGTTTGGCAAAAGGGATTACGTTTTCTCCTCCCCAGGTCAGATTAGGGGCATTCTCAATAGTTCCGGTGTAATAGTTTCCGTTTGGAGCCCCGACACCAATACCCCTAACCTTCTCCATTCCTCCCACTTCATTTGCCAGTTTAATGACAGCTTCACACAGATCATTTATATATAAATTGACATCTTTACGAGTGTCAGAACGGATTGAGGATTGTCTTAATACAGTTCCACGGGCATCAACCACTCCAATCTTGCTTGTCTGTCCACCAATGTCTATACCGACTACGTAAGGTTTGTCCATAATATTGTAATATTTAATGAATTATAGTGTTATTCCGTTACAATATCTTTGTTTACATTTTTTGATCCAAACAATGCATAGAAGAACATGTAGGCTATTCCTGCAAATACTAACCAGTAACTTGTAATAAACCCAGACATATCAGCAATCCAACCTTGAATGGCCGGCAAAATTCCGCCTCCGCATACCATCATCATAAATAGTCCGGATGCTGCTGCAGTATATTTTCCCAAACCAGAAGTTGCAAGGCTGAAAATGCTCCCCCACATAACCGAGGTACAGAGACCACATAGAATAAAGAACATGATGCTTATCGGAACCTGGGCAAAGCCAAATGAGATATCTGACTGGAATACCGGCATATTAACCAGAGTGCTTACAGGACTAAGCATACCGGCCAAAATCAAAACCAGCCCCAGAGAGGTTACGCTTATTAACATAATTTTTCCTGAAATTTTACCTCCTAAAACTCCTCCTAACAGACGGCCACAGAGCATAAGGAACCAGTATGTGCCAACAACTGTGCCGGCAATTGTAGGGTCTACTGCCAGGCCTCCGTTTCCCGCATCGGTTGTCATATAGAGGTTTGCAATATTGGGTATACCTACTTCCACACCCACATATATGAATATTGCAATCATACCCAGGACAAAGTGACGGAAAGAGAGCGCGCTGTGTTTATCCTTTTCTGCCTTTTTCTCTTTTGAGATAAATGGTTCAGGAATTCTGACAAAATAGAGCACCAGAAATGCAAGCACGAATATTCCCATTGCTAGGAAGAGTGCTGGATTTGCCTTTGCAATTGTGCGGGTAGCCTCATTGGTACCCATGAGATAACCCACCAATACAGGTACTATAGTTGCACCGATTGAGTTGAACGAACCACCGAACTGTAATAGCTGATTGCCTTTTTTCTCATTTGATCCCAAACCATTGAGCAGTGGATTTACAACTGTGTTGAGCATACACATCGCAAGGCCTGAAATAAAAGCTCCCAAAAGATATACACTAAAATTTTCTACCCGGCCGGAAAAGAATGTAATTGCAACTCCGGTAAAGCCCACTACAATTGCGGCCAAAGCCGTTTTTTTGTAACCAATCTTCTGCAGCAGCATGCCTGCGGGTATTCCCATAAAGGCATAAGCTATAAAATTGGCCAGATTGCCTAACTGTGAAAGCAGGTTGCTGGCCCCGAACTGATTCTTCACAATTACCCCCATAGGATTCTGAAGCCCTGTTACAAAAGCAATCATAAAGAAAAGTGCAAACATCATTGCAATTGGCAATGCATAGTTTTTTTTCTGAGTACTGTTCATAAAATAAGTTTAGTGTTATTTGATAATATTAAGTCCGGTAACAGATTTTAAGACATCGCTCGTCTTTTCTGTCCATTCGCTTGTAATTTCAAAGGTAGCAAAAAATTGTTGACCAAGAAACCGCTTTTCTGTTGCACCTTTTTCTTACTTTTGTACAATGGATCAAATTGATTAGGATTATGAAAATAATTATAAGAGAAGCAAGCATAAATGATTATCCTGAGATTATCGAATTTCAGATGGAGATGGCGCTTGAAACAGAAAATTTGCCAGTAGTTTTGTCACAGCCACTTCCGGAGAGGACGATTCTGCCAGTAATGAAATAAATTTGCTGCCTACTATAGCACCAGCGGAATACTTTTGAGCGGTTTCCATAGTATCACGGTTTGAGATCCCGAAACCGATGAGACAACGATTTTTCAAACCCATATTTTGAACTCTTTCAAAATAGGATTGAGAGGATTGCCCGAAATGTTCCTGAGCGCCGGTAGTGGAAGCCGAAGAAACCATGTAAATAAAACCCTCGGTATGTGTATCTATCCAACGAATCCTCTCTTCAGAAGTTTCGGGGGTAATCAACATAATCATTCTGAGTCCAAAGTAGTCAGCAATAGGTCTATAATTCTGCAAATAATCGTGAAAAGGAAGGTCCGGAACAATCATTCCGTCCACCCCCACTCTTTGACAGGAACGGCAGAATTCTTCAAACCCAAACTGCATAATGGGGTTCAGGTATCCCATAAGTAAAAGAGGCATGGAGATATCCTTTCTGACGTCCGTTAACTGCTCAAACAACACCCTCAGGCTCATTCCGTTATTCAAAACCAAAGTGCTGCTGGCCTGAATTACAGGCCCGTCTGCCATCGGGTCGGAAAATGGAATGCCTATTTCAGCCATATCAACACCCTGGCTTTCAAGTGCTTTTAGAATGGAAAGGGTATCATCTAACTGTGGATATCCGGCCGTAAAATAAACCGAAAGTAAATTTTTTGATTTCCTTGAAAACAAAGATTGTATTCTATTTGTCATTTGGATAATTTTTGAATAAAATATTCTATTTTAGTTACTAATTTAAGGCCGGGAGCCGATTCAAACCTGCTGTTCAGATCTACCCCTGCCAGCATTGGGTGCCGGAAAAGTGTAATTCGCTCCGCGTCTTCCTCCCCGATTCCTCCGCTCAGCAAAAAAGGTGTGGTTCCACGGTATGTATTGAGTATGTCCCAATCATACCCTTTTCCGGACCCACCCATCTGGATTGTCCGGGTGTCGAAAAGCAAATAATGGCAATGCCCCTCATAGGCTGTCGCGACTTCTGTGTCATTAGGTGCCGAAACCGGAATTGCTTTAATAACCTCCAGTCCCCGGGCATATAAACTATGACAGAACACGGGTGATTCGCTCCCATGCAACTGAATCGTATTCAGACCAAACCTGCCTGCAGTCTCCATAATTGATGCAAAGGACGAATTCACAAACACTCCTGTCCGGCTAATGTTATCAGGGAGGACCGACAGGACTTCCGGCGCGAGATCCAGAGCATTCCGCGGAGAAGGAGCGTAAAAGATAAAACCCATCCACTGAATAGGTAAAGAGGCAACTGCCTGAATATTTGCAGCATCACGCATGCCACATACTTTAATACTGATCATGATAACCGGGTAATGAAGTAACTGAGGGCCTGACCGGGAGAATTCTCCTTCATAAAGTTTTCACCCATCAGGAAACCCTGGAAACCGGCTTGTCTAAGAGAGTTCACAATTGAAGGATCCGAAAGTCCGCTCTCGGAAATTTTTACAAATTCACCAGAAATCTTCTTTCCGAGTTCAAAAGAGGTTTCCACCGATGTCTCAAAAGTATTCAAATTTCGGTTGTTTATTCCCACCACATCAATTTCGGGACAGAGACAGTCCAGTTCCCTTTCGGTATGAATCTCCAATAAAACCTCCAACCTCAGGCGATGGGCCAGAGCTGCCATCTTTTTCGCCTCTCCCGGAGCCAGGGCCGCGGCAATCAGAAGAATCACATCGGCACCAATTGCCTTACTCTGGTATACCTGTATTGGGTCTATCAGAAAATCCTTACGCAACAGCGGCAATTTTACCAGAGGACGCACGGAAATCAAATCCTGACAGGTCCCTCCAAAAAATTCGGAATCGGTCAGAACAGAAACAGCAGCAGCCCCGGCACTTTCGTAAGAGACAACTATCTCTGAAGCATCTGCATCGGGATAAATCCAACCTTTTGATGGTGATTTACGCTTACATTCCGCAATAATTCCGGTTCCGGATTGCAACAGAGCTTTTTTAAAAGAGCTCACGGGTCGTTCCGCAAAAGGTCCCAAGCAACTCTTTTTCTGTCTTACAAGGAGAGAAACTTCCTCCCTTTTCTTTGCTAAAATTTTATCTAATATATTCATATGCCGATATTTCTAAGTGTTCAAAACCAGAAATTTTTTTAGAGTATTCAATGCTTTACCGGAAACAATGGAGTCTCGGGCCTGTTCCAGACAGTTTTCCAGTGAAAAATCCGGATTAATGGTTCTTATGGCAAAAGCTGCATTTGCCATGACACATTCCGACTGAGCACGGGTAGCAATACCACCCAGTACATTATCAAAAATACGGGCAGCCTCCTCTACAGTATCACCTCCATAGAGATCATCATGGGTACACATAGAAAGGCCTATAGATTCGGGGGTAAACAATTGTTCTCCATTATTCTGAATGACCTTAAACTCATCTGTCAGCGATATTTCGTCGTATCCGTCCAGGCTGTGGACCACCACAAAATCGGTTCCGGTCAGCTGAAAAGTGTAGGCATACAAACGAGCTAATTTCAGATTGTATACTCCGAGCAACTGATACCGGGGCCTTACGGGATTCACTAATGGGCCCAGCATATTGAAGAAGGAACGAACCCCAAAAGCCTTCCTTACTGGAGCTACCGCTTTGAGCGCAGGGTTGAAAAGCGGGGCATGCAAATATGCAATGTTGGTTTCTTCTAAAGATTTGCGTAACAGGTCTTCGTTATTGGTAAATTTCACTCCATGCTGCTCTATAACATCTGATGCCCCGCTTATGGAAGTAGCTCCGTAGTTTCCATGTTTCACCACTTTATATCCTGCTCCGGCCACTACAAAACTGGCAGTAGTCGAAATGTTGAAGGTATTTTTATTATCTCCTCCGGTACCCACAATATCCACAGGATTATATGCGGAAAAATCCAGAAAATGTCCGGTTTCAAGTAAGGCTTCACGAAAACCGGCCAACTCTTCCACAGAAATGCTTCGCATTAGAAAAACCGCCATTAAAGCAGCAATCTGACTCTCATTGTATTTGCCAAGGGAGATATTCAGCAGAATATCATGGGCCTCCTGACGGCTCAGATATTGATGTTCAAATAATCTGTTCAATTCTTCTTTCATAATTCGTGTTTTAATATTCTAAACATGACGGATCCGGATTGTTCAGCCAATTGCCGAGAATCTGAGCTCCGGTTGATGTAAGCACCGATTCAGGGTGAAACTGAATCCCGTGAACATCATACTTTCTGTGGCGTAGCGCCATCACAGAACCTTCAGCATCCACAGCTGTCACCTCAAGAGAGGAGGGGAATCCGTCTGAAGATACAATCCATGAATGATACCGGCCAACTTCCAAAGTATCCGAAAGGCCTTTAAACAAACGATGCGGGCGAACAACCTGAACAGGCGTGGCTACTCCGTGAAATACCTCTTTCAGATTGAGGAGTTGCGCACCAAATACCTCTGCAATAGCCTGATGTCCAAGGCATACTCCCAACATGGATTTTTTGGAGGCATAACGACGGATAACATCGGGTAATAATCCCGCTTCCGAAGGAATGCCAGGACCAGGGGAAAGTATAATTTTATCGAATACATCCAACTCATCCAAAGCCAGGCGGTCATTCCGTAATACCTCAACATGCACATAACCCAACTCCTTTACCAAATGATAAAGGTTGTATGTAAATGAGTCATAATTGTCTACAATCAATACTCTGTCTTTCATAGATTTCTAATTTATAAGTGTAGAAGCCATATCGATGGCCCTTTTTAAAGCGCCCAGTTTATTATTAACTTCTTGCAGTTCAGTTGCCGGATGGGACTTGGATACTATGCCGGCACCTGCCTGATAGAAGAGTGTGTTCCCCTTGCTTACAAAGGATCTAATGATAATTGCCTGATTCAGATCTCCATTCAGGCCCACATACCCGATACATCCACCGTAAGCTCCTCTGTCGTAAGGTTCAATCTGACTGATAAGTTGCATAGCCCTTACCTTGGGAGCTCCGGACAAAGTCCCGGCAGGGAAGGTGTCGGCAAATACCTTCATATGGTTTACTCCCGTGGGCAACAGGCCTTCTACCCTGGAAACCAGATGGATTACATGAGAGTAATATTGCACCTCCTTAAAGAAGTCCAGTTTCACAGCCGAAGCATTCCGGCTCAAATCATTCCGTGCCAGATCTACCAACATTACATGCTCTGCGTTTTCCTTGGGATCTTTCAGCAGAAGTTCGGCCTGTTCCTTGTCCTTGACATCGTCTCCCGTTCGGCGGAAAGTGCCTGCAATAGGATCGATATAGACCCGGTTGCCGTTAATTTTGCAATGCGTTTCAGGCGAAGATCCAAAAATCCGGAAAGAACCAAAGTCAAAATAAAAAAGATAAGGCGAAGGATTAATCGAGCGCAAGGCTCTGTATACTTTAAAATCATCACCGCAGAAATCCTGCATAAAGCAACGGGAGAGCACTATCTGAAACACGTCCCCGCGAAGACAGTGCCTAATACCCTTTTCTACCATGTCCATATAATCTGCATCAGTAATTGACGATCTCTCTGTTCCTTTCAATGAGAAATCGTAAGAAGCAAAATCACGGTTTTCCAACAGCGAACGGATCTGGTTCAGGCTTTCCTCTTCTTCACCAAAAAGATTCTCAATAATGGTCAGTTCATCCCTGAAATGATCTATAACAATAATGTATTTGTAAAATATGTATATCATTTCCGGAATTTCAGAAGCGGATGTCGGTGTTTTTCCTGTCTCCACCGATTCAAAATAGCGAATCGTATTGTAAGATGTATACCCAAAAAATCCATTGATCCGAGTTTCGTTGGTTGAGGATACCTGCTCAAAACAGTCAAGGTAGTCTTGAAAAATATCCATCAGCCGGTCCTGTTCCGTCAATGGGAACGACACTTCGGCGCCGCCTGGGAAATGTTGCAGGACTTGTTCGTTCTGAACCTGAAAACGAGCCAGAGGACCAATCCCGATAAATGAAAACCCGTTTTCCGCTCCATGAAAATCGGAACTTTCCAGCAAAACTGACTCCGAAAAAACGTCTCTCACTTTTAAATAAATGCCTACCGGAGTCTGCAAGTCGGCCAGCATCTTTTGCGTTATGGTTCTGAAAGTGTATTTCATCCGTATATAATTTTAATGGTTATAGTTTTAAATCGTTCATTTTTGATATATATGTATCCATATCCTTATCGCCCCGGCCAGACAAGGTCAGGACAACAATATCCGAAGCCTGAAAAGGGTGTTTGTCAAGAATGGCCAGTGCATGTGCCGACTCCAGAGCCGGTATGATTCCTTCCAGGCGGGTAGTCAGAAACGCTGCTTCCAAAGCTTCCTTGTCGGTTACCGGAAAGATTTTAGCCCTTCCGGTACGAGCCAGATGTGCATGCAGGGGTCCGATTCCGGGATAATCCAATCCCGCCGACACCGAGTAGGGTTCCTCTATCTGACCATCCTCATTTTGCATGACAAGGGTTTTGCTTCCATGAATAATTCCCAGTTTTCCCAAATGAATTGTTGCTGCAGAACGTCCGCTTTCCAACCCTTCACCGGCAGCCTCTGCCAGTAGTATCTTTACATCCGGACAATCCAGATAGTGATACACAGTGCCAGCGGCATTACTTCCGCCACCCACACAGGCAACCAGGTAATCCGGGTTTGTACGCCCTTCTTTTTCAAACATTTGTTTTTTTATCTCGCGGCTGATAACGGACTGAAGGCGGGCCACCATATCGGGATACGGATGAGGACCCACGGTCGAACCGATAATGTAAAATGTATCGGACGGATTGGAACACCAATCACGTATAGCCTCATTGGTGGCATCCTTTAACGTCATATTTCCCGAGGTAACCGGCCGGACCGTTGCTCCTAGCATCTGCATTTTCTGCACATTGATCCGCTGTCTTTCAATATCTGTACGTCCCATGTATACAACACATTCCATATTCATAAGAGCGCATACGGTTGCTGTGGCCACACCATGCTGCCCGGCGCCGGTTTCTGCAATAATCCGCGTCTTTCCCATTCGTCTTGCCAGCAAAATCTGACCAATGGTATTATTGATTTTATGGGCTCCGGTATGATTCAGGTCTTCTCTTTTGAGGTAAACCTTGCAACCGTGTCGTTCCGACAATCGGGTGGCCAAATAGAGTGGGCTAGGACGACCCACATAATCCCGCAGCAATTGATCCGTTTCGGCCTGAAATCCGGGATCTTCCAGAACTTTCAGGTAATTGTTTTTAAGGGACTCAACGCAATTGTATAAAATTTCGGGAATGTAAGCTCCGCCGAATTCCCCGTAATATCCTTCCGGACTGACTTGATAAGTATTCATATATTCATATTGTGTTTTCTGTAAAGAGAGATGAAAAAAAAAGGCCTGTCGCGAATACGACAGGCCTTTAGAATTACCTTGATATTTTATTTCAGGCTAAACGCAGGACTGACTCTCACGACTTTAAAAGTTGTAAGCGCCACCACCAACATGCATTTGCCAAAAAAGTGATCATTAATAGATTGTAGACTAGTATCTTCTTCTAGTATCTTGTCTCTTTTCGTAGCCTCCGCCGAAACCGCCGCGGCTATTGTCTCTTGCCTCTTTTGGCTTTGCAACATTCACGTTGATTACTTTGCCATCGTATTGACCTCCGTTAAGGTCTTTGATTGCCTTTAGACCCTCTGCCTCATTTGGCATTTCTACAAAACCAAATCCTCTTGATCTGCCTGTTTCTCTGTCTGTAATTACTTTAGCGGAAGTAATTTCTCCGAATTCGCCGAATAGCTCTTTAAGGTCGGCGTCATTTACGCCGTAACTTAAGTTTGAAATAAAAATGTTCATTAAATAAACTTTAATAAATAAATAAATAATTGATTGAGTGTTAAAAACGAAAGTCTACTTAACAAAATTTTTTAAAAAAACCAGAAAAAGCTAGATGCTTTGAATAATTGGAGCTAACACTCTAAAAACGCACAAATGTAATACAATATTTTGATTATACAATTTATTTTTCATTAAATTGAAATTCAGAAAATTCGAAATGTTAAAATTTGTATTTAAGAAAAAGTTGTTTTAAAATTGTACTATGAGAAGCATAAATTTTAAAAGGTTGTTACTCTCCTTGATTTTGATAACAACTTTTCTGGGTATTTTTATTGATATTTACGTCAATACAATAGAACACAACATTTGGAAAGGGTTATCTCTTTTCAAGTATTTTACGCTACAGTCAAACTCCTTGATTATGATCTATTCGTTTGTAGTTCTCTTTAATATTAAAGGATATGCCGAAAATGCTCATTTCAAGAGTCTTCTAAGTCCGTTTACATCATATATAATCTTGACTGGTCTGACTTTTGCAATACTGTTGGCGCCAACCTCAACAGCAACCGGTTTGCACAAAGTCGCATCGGATCTCCTTCATTACCTCTCTCCGCCATTGATGTTTTTCTTCTGGCTCATCTTTGAAGAGAGGAAACTGAAGTACGCTCTTATAGGTAAATGGCTCATTTATCCGCTTCTATTTATGTTATGGGGTCTTTTCCTTGCCTTATTTTTTGGAGACTACCTCTATCCGTTCTTCGATCTGTCAAAGTACGGCAATTTTCTGGTAGTATACCTGCTGCTTATGGCTATTTCAACAACGATGATAAGCCTATTTCTGGTATTTCTGAACAAAAGGCTGCAATTCCGCCGGGTCTCTTAATCTAATTTGTGGATAGCAAGACCGCTTCTTAGCTTAGGCTCAAACCAGGTTGTTTTTGGAGGCATGATGTTTCCTGTATCTGCAATATTTATAAGTTGTTTCATAGAAACAGCATATAGTGCAAAAGCTGCTGCCATCTCCCCGGAGTCTACCCTTTTTTTTAGCTCACCAAGTCCGCGGATCCCACCGATAAAATCGATTCTCTTGGATGTCCTAAGATCTTTAATGTTCAAAAGTTTGTCAAGCACAAGGTTGGAAAGTACGGTAACATCCAGAACTCCTATTGGGTCATTGTCGTTGTATGTTCCCTTTTTTGCCGAGAGTGAATACCAATGGCCCGCCAGATACATTGCAAAATTATGAAGTGCATTTGGTTTATAAATATTTTCTCCTTTATCCTCAACAACAAAATCAATCTTTAGCTTCTCTATGAGTTCAGAAGGGGTCATTCCGTTAAGATCCTTTATAACACGATTATAATCGATAATTTTAAGATGGCTCTCGGGAAAAACCACTGCAAGAAAATAGTTATACTCTTCTTCTCCTGTGTGTTTGGAATTTTGTTTGCGTTTTTCCTGACCTACAAGAGCTGCTGCTGCTGTTCTGTGATGTCCGTCCGCAACATAGAATGCCGGAATTGTAGAAAAGATCTTAGTAATGCGGCTTATAACATCATCCTCGTCTATTATCCAAAAATGATGTCCAAAACCATCTTCCGAAACGAAATCATATTCTGCATGTTTTGTCTTAACAATCTTATCTACGATAGCATTAATTTTACTGTTGTCCGGATAGGCAAAAAACACCGGTTCCACATTTGCATTTTGGATACGAACATGAATCATACGGTCCTCTTCCTTGTCCTTGCGAGTAAGTTCGTGCTTTTTAATCTTTCCTGTGAGATAGTCCTCTACGTTTGCTCCAAGAACCAGTCCGTACTGGGTTCTTCCCTCCATTGTCTGTGCGTAAACATAGTACATCTCCTTTTTATCCTGAACCAGCCAACCCCTCTCCTGCCATTTTTTGAAATTCTCAACAGCCTTGTCGTAGGCCTGCGGAGAGTGTTCATCTATAATAGGTTTAAAATCGATTTCCGGTTTGATAATGTGAAGCAGAGATTTTTCTCCGGCTTCGGCTTGCGCCTCAACTGAATTTAAAACATCATACGGGCGCGAAGCTACCTCACGGACAATAGCCTTAGACGGTCTGATAGCTGCAAATGGTTTAACTTTTACCATACTATTTGTTTAATTGGAAAGTTTTATCTCCTGTTGCAAAGAACTTTACGATTTGATTTGCTGCAGCAAGACCGGCATTTATATTTGCCTCTGCTGTCTCTGCACCCATTTTTTTAGGGCTTGCAAATACTCTGTTTCCAAATTTTTCGTTTAGTTCTCCCTGGTTGTCAGCAGCGATATCGGTAATATATTTGATATCAGCTCTCTCTTCAAGAGCTTTAACCAGCTCCTCTTCGTTAATAACCTCTTTACGAGCGGTATTAACCAGACAGCCTCCCTTTGGAAGCATAGAGAGAAGATTGAATCCCACAGATTTTTTTGTCTCTGCTGTAGCGGGAATATGAAGTGAGACAAAGTTGGATTTGCTGTACAACTCCTCTAACGAGGCAACAGGAGTCACCCCATCTTTTTCGATTGCCTCTGCCTTGACGAAAGGATCGAATGCGTAGACCTTCATCCCGAAACCAAGAGCAAGCTTAGCCACTAACTTACCTACGTTACCATATGCCTGGATACCAATTGATTTACCCTTAAGTTCACTTCCCGTTCCGGGAGTAAAACAGTTTCTGGAAATATATATCATCATACCAAGTGCCAATTCTGCAACGGCATTTGAGTTCTGACCGGGAGTATTCATAGCAACAACCCCTCTCTCCGTACAGGCAGCGAGATCAAGATTGTCGAAACCGGCTCCGGCCCTGACAACAATTTTAAGTTTCTTTGCAGTGGAAACAACCTCCTTGGTTAGTTTGTCCGAACGTACAATAATCGCATCGACATCAGCGACTGCTGTATAAAGTTGATCTGCGGCTGTATATTTTTCGAGAAGGGCCAATGTATGGCCGGCACTCTCTACGATAGATCTTATACCCTCTACTGCAGCTTTTGCAAACGGTTTTTCGGTAGCAACTAATATTTTCATCTCAGACTCCTTTTTATAATTAACCATTGAGTTTTTCAAATTCCTGCATACATGCAACCAGAGCTTTTACGCTTTCTACAGGACATGCATTATAGGTAGATGCACGGAAGCCTCCTACTGAACGGTGGCCTTTGATGCCTACCATTCCTCTCTCTTTGGCAAATGACATGAAAGCCTCCTCCTTGTCTTTATAACCTTCTGTCATTACAAAGCAGATGTTCATGATTGAACGGTCCTCTTTTGCGGCAGTTCCCTGGAACATCTTGTTACGGTCTATTTCATTGTAAAGAAGTGCTGCCTTTTCCTTGTTCATCTTGTAAATAACCTCAAGGCCACCAAGATTTTTCAGCCATCTGAGTGTTTCTGTCATAACAAAGATTGAGAATACAGGAGGGGTGTTGAACATAGATTCCTCATTAATGTGAGTTCTGTAATCAAGCATTGTTGGCAGGTAACGGGTCACCTTGCCAAGAATATTTTCGCGAATGATTACAAATGTTACACCTGCAGGACCAACATTCTTTTGCGCACCGCCATAAATCATGGCATACTTGCTTACATCTACAGGACGGCTCATAATATCCGACGACATATCCGCCACAAGATTTACCGGACAATACATATCTTCGTGGATCTCAGTACCGTAAATAGTATTATTGGTTGTGATATGAAAATAATCCAGATCTTTTGGAATAACATAACCTTTTGGAATATAAGAGAAGTTTTTGTCTGCAGATGATGCTATCGCTTCGGCATTTCCGATACCTTTCGCCTCCTTGAGAGCCTTTTTTGCCCAAACGCCGGTTTCCAGGTATCCGGCTTTGTTTTCAAGAAGATTCAAAGCCACATACAGAAACTGCATACTGGCACCGCCACCCAGGAAGAGAACACGATATCCTTCAGGAATATTAAGGATCTCTTTCCAGAGTGCACGACACTCTGCCATAGTTGCTTCCCACTCTTTTGAACGATGGGACACCTCAATGACAGACATTCCTGTGCCTTTGAAATCATGAAGAGCATCGATAGCTGCCTGAACGGCTGTTCTTGGCAGGACACAAGGTCCTGCATTAAAGTTATAAGCGACTTTCATAATATAAAATTAATTGTTTATAATCTGCTTCAAAGATAGAAAAAATGTTAAATCCAAACAATAATTATCCAAAAATAGATCAACTGTTAGGTTGGGGTTAGTTATTGCTTATAATTTTTAAGTTATTCCTATCTGTTATCTTTTCACAATAGTGACACAACAGTTGAAGCTCCTGATTCTCATACAGGGTAGAGAAAAGAGTTTCAACAGGTTGATGGTTTGTTACACAGACAGGATTCATACACTTTACAATTCCTTTTATTATTAAAGGAACCGAAAGTTTTCTTTTCTCAACAACCTCAAAGTTGTGGATGATGTTTATCTTAGCTTCAGGAGCAATCAGGGCAATTCTGTTAATTTCATCATCCTCGAAAAATTTGTCTGCAATTTTGATGATAGCTTTTTTGCCTAAAAGCTTACTATCCAGATTTGTACCAAAAGTTATCTGATTATTTATACTGCTCAGATCCAAAATGTCGATTACTTTAAATAGCTGGCCGGCAGGGATGTGATCCAAAACTGTTCCGTTTTTGATGGCACTCACTTTTAAATGCTTTTCCATTTGATGTATATTTATTTTTTAGCTAAAAGCTTGGCAATTATTGCCATTCTGGTAAATACTCCATTTTTTGCCTGTTCGAAATAATAGGCGTGTTCGCTGTTGTCTACATCTGTTGCGATTTCGTTTACCCTTGGAAGCGGATGCAGGATTTTCATATTTGGCTTTGCGCCCTCCAACATTGAGATGTTCAGACTATAAACATTTTTAACCCTTTCATATTCGATAGCATCTGTAAACCGTTCCTGCTGAACCCGGGTCATATAGAGAATGTCCGATTTTGCAATACCGTCAGTCAGATTTCTGGTCTCTTCAAAAGGAATGTTCCGCTTTTTCAGGTACTCTTTGTACTCATTTGGTAATTTCAGCTCCTCAGGGGCAGTAAAAAGAAACGCCGGACTGAAATGTGACATTGCCTGAAGCAGAGAGTGCACAGTTCTGCCGTATTTGAGATCACCAACAATGTCAATAAACAGGTTATCGAGCTTACCTTGTGTTTTTTGAATAGAGTAGAGATCCAGAAGCGTCTGAGAGGGGTGCTGGTTGGCTCCGTCACCTGCATTTATAACAGGCACCGGAGATATTTCCGAAGCGTATCTTGCGCTTCCCTCCAAAGGGTGACGCATAATAATGAGATCTGCATAGTTTGAAACCATCTTTATGGTATCTTTAATAGTCTCTCCCTTTGAGACACTGGTGTTACCGGCATCTGAAAAGCCGATTACCCTTGCTCCCAATCTATTGGCGGCAGTTTCAAAACTCAGCCGGGTTCTGGTTGAAGGTTCAAAAAAGATACTGGCGATAACTTTTCCCTTGAGAATTGGTTGGGAGGGATCTTTTTCAAACTCTGCGGCCATTTTAAGGACATCCAAAATTTCATCTTTCGAAAAATCCTGTATTGATATTAGATCTTTTGGCATATGTTTATAAATTGATTATGTTCATTTAACTTGTAATAACCTCTCCACCCGCCTCCTTAATTGCCTTTGAAAACCGGCTAAAATTGCTCTGCCGTATGTTAACCTTAACCACACAGCGATTATCGAACTGCTGATAAAGTATGTTTGCAGAGAACTCTTTAATAATCTTCATAACCGGGTTCATAAGCAGGTAATCGAATGAGAAGCTGATATCTGCGCAGGCAACTTTCTCTATAATCTCTGTATTGTTAATCGCATCTATTGTTGCAGATTTATAGGCTTGGATCAGACCGGAGAGACCCAGTTTTATCCCTCCGAAATACCGCACAACTACCACTAGTACATCACTGATCTTGTTTGACAGTAATTGCCCCAGGATTGGTCTGCCGGCAGAGAATGAGGGCTCACCATCATCGTTGGCTCTCCATAATTCACCATTAATACCCAACCTGTATGCGTAACAGTGGTGCCTTGCGTCAAAGTAGCTTCTTCTTAATTCTGATAATATATTTTTAATCTCTTCTTCTGAAGATACGGGAAATGCAAAGGAGAGAAATTTGCTGCCTAACTCCTTATAAAATCCGATAGAGGACTTAGATATTGATTTATAGGAGTCTGTGGGAGAATTTTCACTCATACTGACATTCATAGTGTTTGGTAAAATTAGCCCCTTTTACTAAATTTGCAAAATGTATAAGGAAGTTTTTATAAGAGATTTCTCATCGCTCGGTACAACTATTGATAACTTTTTGCAAGGTGTGGTCAACAACACTCTGTTAAATAGAGCATTTGATAATTCTTTAAAATTGAATCCTTTGTTTACTATCTTCATGCAGACGGAGGCTTTAATGGCAATTTGTAAAAAATTCCTAAATAGAGACTGTCTGAACAACTGGCTGGCACCTTATGGTAAACAGTTAACAGAGAAAGAGATTACGGTAGGTATTATAATGGCCGGCAACCTACCCTTAGTGGGATTTCACGATTTTTTGGTTGTCATGGCCTCCGGTTGTCGTGCTGAGATTAAACTTTCCGGAAAGGACAAAAATTTACTTCCGGCTCTGTTTAAAATACTTTGCCGGATTAATCCATATTGGAGAGAGAGGGTAATCTTTATTGAGAATCTTCCGGAAAAAATTGACCTTTTGCTTGCAACAGGGTCAGAGGAGTCATCAAAACTGTTTGAATCCAAATACAAAGAGGTTCCTAAAATCGTAAGAGGTTCCAGATCGAGTATTGCTATATTGAATAGAGATGAGACAGTTGATGAACTTCGCAAACTCTCGGACGATATCTTCCTCTATTTTGGAATGGGGTGCAGAAGTGTGAGCACTCTGCTTGTCCCCGCCGGATACAACTATAATTCCCTGATCGAGATTTTTTCTGAGAGAGAACAGACGATGAAGAACGAGGAATACCTGGGGGCGTACAAATATCAAAAAACCATCGCGATTATGCATAATTCCTGGTACATAGACGGAGGTTTTTATATTTTGAGAGAGTATCCGGATTTTCCACCTCCAATGGGCGTTATAAGTGTTCTCACATACAAGAATGCCGGGCAAATTGATAGTTTTTTAGATTCAAATAAGTCTCATCTGCAGTGTGTTGTAAGCAGAGCAAGTACAAAATTCGGAGAGGCACAATACCCACCAGTTGACGAATACGCCGACGGAATAAATAGTTTAGAATTTTTACTAAATAATATCTAACTTTACAGAAATTATATTTGAGATGGTTTACAGGTATAAGGCCACTATTTCCAGGAATAAAATCTTTCTGAGAGAGTATGAGATTAAAGGAAATATCTCTCTCTACTCCCTCCATCTGTTTTTACAGAACGACCTTGGCTTTGCACCGGATCAAATAGTGATGTTCAGGGGATTGGATAGACATAACAAAGTAAAAAGGGAATATGGGCTTTTCGATATGGGAGATGGCAGCATGGACTCTGTTTCGCTTGAAAAGGTAATCTCTTTGGGCCAGTCCAAGCTGCTTTATGTGTATGACACATTTAAAGACAGGGCAATTACACTTGAACTTGTTTCCAAAGAGGAGGATTTGGCCAGAAGATCCTATCCAAGATTAGTTGCCGAAAAGGGTAAGAATCCCGACCAGTTTTCCGACAATTACGATGATTTTGAGCAGATGATTGAGCTGAATGACTCAGAGTTCCAGGAGGACGAGCTGCCAGAAGGAGAGGAGTCGTAATCTAAATTATTAAATGCATAATAAAAAGCTTTATGTTGTTATAGGCCCTACAGCAGTGGGAAAGACAGATTATGCCATATCTCTTGCCTTAAAATATGGTTCTCCTGTTATCTCATGCGATTCCCGCCAGATATACAAGGAGCTTAGGATTGGTACAGCACCTCCTGCTCCTGAGCAACTTGCCACTGTAAAACACTATTTTATTTTTTCGCACTCGATTCACGACTATTATACAGCCGGGAAGTACGAGGTTGAAGCCTTGGCTCTGCTTGACGAGCTCTTTAAAACCCACGACACTTTGGTAATGAGCGGAGG
>JBAYMP010000047.1:0-17681 GCA_041663505.1 Bacteroidales bacterium
ATAATTAATTAGCAAAACTATCATGAAAATTGTCAGAATAGTAAGGGCAAGGCCATCGTCTAACCTTGCGTTTCTAAGAAGAAAACAGACCAATGCGTGAATCAATGCGAAAGTGTGAATTAATAAATTCACAAATATCAAGTCTTTCTTTAAAACTCCGGAAGTTTTGAAAACAGATAAGTTCATTGGTAAAATAAAATTCTATACGTAAATATACTAAAAATTTTTATGTTTGTTCTAATTTTTTAATCTTTAATTTAATAGTTATGAAAATTCATTTTTCAATCCCTTATAATTTAAGTTTCGGACAAAGAATATTCATTATGGGTTCTATCCCTGAACTCTCATCATTTGATACAAAGAATGCGAAACCCCTTTCATATGACGGCTTTATGTGGAGCTACAACCTTATCTTAAATAACTCTGAAAGTTTTGAATATTCCTACCTGTTGATCGACGACTCCGGAGAACCGGTATTTGAGTCCGGTCCTGCCAGGAAATTTCACGTATCCTCATTTGAAGAATACATTATAAGGGATGAGTGGAAGAGTTACAGCGATGAATCTCCTTTTTTGTCGTCAGCTTTCAAAAAAGTATTTTATTTCAGAGATGATGTTTCCAAAGAGGCTACCGGAGATGTAAGGATACGACTGTCGGCCAACAACACACCCCTTAATGGAGAAATTGTGATGTGCGGTAATCATTCGTTACTGGGTAACTGGCTACCGGAAAGAGGGAAAAGGTTGCATCAGAATGGTGAAGGATTGTGGGAAACAGGCTTGAACAGTAAAGAATTGCCCGCCATGCTCGAGTACAAGTTTGTTCTGGTTACAAACAGAATGGACATAACAGCAGTTGCCTGGGAAAAAGGAGAGAACAGAAAATTGGATATACCCCAGTTAAAATCTGGGGAATTGTTGATAATTAACCATTTTTCTATTAATCTTGAAGCAAGAAAAACCCGAATTGCAGGTACATCTGTTCCGGTGTTCTCTCTTAGAAGCAAAGAGAGTTGCGGTATGGGAGATTTCATGGATTTAAAGAAAATGATAGATTTTCTTTACAAGACCAGGCAAAATGTGCTTCAGATACTGCCAATTAATGATACCACAATGACCCATACATGGACTGACTCTTATCCATACGGAGCTATTTCCATTTATGCAATACATCCGTTATACATAAATACTGAGGCTGCAGGTAAGATAAATGACCCGGTATTTATGAAATCATTTTGCAAAAAAGCTGCAAAGCTCAATAATTTAGATTGTATAGATTATGATGCTGTGGAGACTTTAAAATGGTCTTATCTGGAAAAATTATACGATCAGGATGGAAAAAAGAGACTCAGCAGCAAGGAGTATGTAGATTTCTTCCTTAAAAACAGGGATTGGCTGGTTCCATATGCTGCTTTTTGTACTTTAAGAGACAGATACAAAACCGCTGAATTCCGCAAATGGCCACGATATTCTACATATAGTGAAACCGAGATTGCAAAACTGACAGATGAATCGGGGCACATGTTCAATAAAATCGCCATTCATTATTTTGTTCAATTTATCCTTCACAAACAATTGACCTTTGTCCATGACTACGCAAATAGTAAAAGAATAATTCTTAAGGGAGATATTCCTATAGGAGTCAACCGAAATTCCGTCGAAGCATGGGTAGAACCTCACCTTTTTAACTTCAACGGGCAAGCCGGTGCTCCTCCCGATGATTTTTCAGTCAAGGGGCAAAACTGGAGTTTCCCTACATATGACTGGACAAGAATGGAGTCTGACGGATATTCCTGGTGGAAAAAAAGGTTCCGGAAAATGGCAGAGTATTTTGATGCATACAGAATAGATCATATTTTGGGATTTTTCAGGATATGGGAAATTCCGGCAGATTCAACCGAGGGGTTGATGGGTCATTTTAATCCTGCTCTCCCCTTCACTGCAGAAGAAATAAGATGGTCGGGGTACCAATTTAACTACGACAGGGATTGCAAACCTTACATAAAAGAGTGGGTTTTGGATGATTATTTTGGCTTAGATAAGGAGATAATTAAAAATACTTTCCTGCACCCGGCAGATTGGGAAAGTTATCAGCTCAAAGAAGAGTTTGATTCCCAGTCTAAAATTGAGAAATACTTTCTTACAAACTCTCACCAGGAAGTAATTGAGCACAAAAATGAACTGCTGTCGTTGTGTTCGGAGGTGCTTTTTATTCAGGATCCGATCGATCTGGCAAAATACCATCCTCGTATTTCTGCTCAATTCAGCAAATCTTACCAAGCCTTGGATAACTGGCAAAAGGATATGTTTGACAAGGTTTACAACAACTATTTCTACCAGAGAAACGATGAGTTTTGGTATCGTAATGCAATGAAAAAGCTGCCGTCTCTTATTTCTGCTACAGGGATGCTGGCGTGTGGAGAAGACCTTGGAATGATTCCCTCTTGTGTGCCTTCTGTGATGCGTTCTTTGAGAATATTAAGTCTTGAGATACAAAGAATGCCAAAAGATCCAAAAGAGAAATTAGGAAATCCTGCTCAATATCCTTATTTATCGGTTTGTACGACGGGTTCTCATGACACAAGCACCATAAGAGCTTGGTGGAAAGAAAACAATGATACAACCTGTGAACCTTGGTTGTGCGAGAAAATATTGGAGTTGCATCTTCTCTCACCGTCTATGCTCTCGATATTTCCTATACAGGACTGGTTCTCAATCTCAGGCAGGCTCAGAAGAGAGAATCCCGATGATGAGCGGATAAATGTTCCATCCAACCCAAAACATTATTGGAGGTATAGGATTCACATAAATCTGGAAGAGTTGGTAAACGATGAAGAGTTTATTGCCTCTGTCAGAAAAATGATAGAGAGTACAGGTAGGGTTCTTTCTTAACTTTTGTACTATGCTCGATCTGATATATCTTACTTATTAGGAATAAGTACTTTGATATCATCGAAGAACAAACGGTTCTTACCTGCTCCAACTCCTGAAAGTTTGTAATCATAACCCAGGAACTTAATCTGAGTCTCTGAAGTGGCACCGGTAATAGTAAATGTACGTTCAGCCGCAGGATCTTGCCAGATAGCAATAGAATTAGGGTCAGCTGTATAATCAGGCCAGTTGTCAATAATGAATTGGCTTTGACTTACTGTACCAGGGCCAATAACACTGACATTAAGAATGTTGTCATCTTTGGTGCCGGTGGCAGTCATATATGGAGCAGCTTTAAAAGTAACCACAATATTCTTAATTCCAACAATTTCGGATAATTTTGGTGAAATCAGGTCTCCACCGTAACTTGTCTTACCTACTTTGGCAAATCCAAAACATCCGTATAACAAAGGTTGATTGCTGGAGAATGTGTTCGGAGTACTTGTCCATCCTTTTGCCTTTTGTTCAGCTGTCCATGAATCACATCTTACAGGATCGGTAGAATTGTAAAGAATTGTATTACCATAAGTCAACCAGCTAAAGTCTTCAAACAATACAACCTGCCCTTCGCTGCCCTCCTGTTCAATAGTCAATGTAGTATTTAATTGCGGTTGAGTTGTGCAAGTAAATGAAATTTTTCCGGTTCTGGTATTTTTGCTCTCATTTGCAGCTACGGCGAAAGACAATTCTGTACTCGATGTACCTGGAGTTGATTTTTCAAAAGTGATCCAGCTTACGTCAGGAGTATATGTATAAGCAACATTTGCCTTAACGGTGACAGATACACTTTGGGCAACCTGAATTATGTGTAATTTTGAAATTACAGTACCTTTATTATCAGACAGTGTAAGGAATGGTGTTGCCTTGGCCTGATTTACAGTAAACATGACCGGTTGGTCTTCACCATCCACTACAAAAGTGAAATGCATTACACGGTCTACGAAGGTTTTGTTTTCCTGAACAATGACCTTTACAATACCGTCCTCGTCACCTTCATTAGGAAAAAACCTAGCCCAATCATTTTCCGATTCTTCGATAATTTTCCAACTTTTATTTGAACGGACAATAAACTGCTGACCGGAAGTATTACCTTTATAATCAACGCTATAACCTGTTGGACTGATTAGCTCGGCAGCATCTTTAAAAAGGAAATAAGCTTCTCCGGAATCATTATCGGAATCTTTTTCACATGAAGTAAACACCGCAGCCACTAGTAAGAGCAGCAGTATATAAATATTTTTTGTTTTCATAGATAAATTATTTTTTTTCATAGCCATTGATATGTCAAATATCATAAATTACCGGATAGCTTGTTTGCTCCACCATACTGGTGTTTTCATGTCATTGGCTCCACCCATGTCGCTCAATGCAGCATTTGCATTGACAGCATTTGTAGACATAGTGGTTGGAGGATATCCAAAACGAGTAGGGTGAATGTTATCATTATAGGTAGCACCTTCACCTATAGTCAGAACAGGATATCCGGTTCTGCGATATTCATGATATGCCTCCATACCAACCCAGAACAGTGCCAGATATTTCTGATTTCCGAGGAACTCTTCCTTGTTTGTTGCCAAATCCCAGGAACCCAGTGGAGATGCCAGGTATGTGCTAACCTGAGCAGAAGTGATAGAGGTCGGAGTTTCTGAAAAAGCACCGAGATCTGACCATTTTTCCATTGAAGCTCTTACACCTGCTTCGTAATAACTTTTAGCTGCAGATACACCACCACTTATAAGACCCTTAAGAGCGGCTTCAGCATAAATAAATTGAATTTCAGCATAATCCATATATGTTGAAGTAGCATCTTTTCTGCAGAATATTTTATAATTGAGCCAAGAAGTACCTTTATCTACAGTATTCATTTCGGCATTTGTACATCCGGATTTTGTCCCTATCCAGATATTGTATGGATTATCAGCTACAACTGTATTTTTCTTACCGATTATTGGCAGACGGGGATCAACATATGACTGGTTACCATTCTGATCAGTTACAACAGTCATCTTAATTAGCTGCCGTGTTAGTTTTCTTCCGCTTTTTGTAAAATCAGATTCTGTTGTTGTACCGAAATTGTTAATGTAAGGGTCGCTACCTGAGAATTTAACAGTAGCATTATCTGCGTTAGATGTAAATACAGGATATTTAGTAGGGTTATTCAGAATTTCTGTCATTTTGGTACCGACATTCATTTCAGAACGTCCGCTCACCCTGCAAAGAAGCCTCAGATATAAAGAGTTGTTGAATTTTCTCCACGAGGCCATGTTTCCGCTATACATACCATCCATACTAGGAAGCAAGAATGTTGGATTGGTTGCATAAATATCATTTGCAGCTTCCAGATCCTGGAACAAAAACTCATACACCTCTTTTTGTGTGTTGAATTTTGGGGTAAGTGTTCCTCCGACTTTACGTCCGGAAAATGCCTCTTCATAAGGAACACTTCCAAACATATCAGTCATATTTGCAAAGAACAATACTTTAAATGTCAAAGAGATAGCTTCAAGTGATTTATCATTTTCCTCAACAGCCAGCTCATGCATATGATCTACATTTTTACCATAGTTGGCATAGAAATTCCAAAAGCCGCCCCAATCCCTTGACTCTTCAAGATAATAGAGGTGCTCCCTGCGAGTTATTCCACCAGTGTGAGCTGTAAACTGAATCAGTTCATCGTTGTAATACCATGTATCTTCTATCCAGTTATTGGCAGAATTGTATAAGATAGGTTCGAACATGTTCGTTGCCGAAATCATGCCAACGATAGTCTTATTTGGATTTGTATTAGTCTCCTTGAAGTCTTTTGTACAAGAATTCAAAAGCCCAAGTACAAACCCACATATTATAATTAATTTTAGTTTTTTCATTTCTTATTAGTATTATAATTAGAATTGTAGTTTTAAGTTAACACCATAAGAGCGTGTCATAGGGAAAGCACCGGTTTCAATTCCGTTAAAGACATTTGTACCTTGCATCATACCTCCTTCAGGGTCAAATTGTGGCCAATTATCCCATGAGAAGATATTTGTTGCGAAAATTGCAATATTGGCACCTTGTAAGAATCCTATTTTCTTGCAAAGGGTTTCAGGAATCTGATATTCCAATCTTGCCTCTTTAAACTTCAGAAATGAAGTGTCAAAAGTATGAGCCTCACCATTGTAACGGTCCAGAGTAAGAGCCTGATAATATGTATAAATGCTATTTGTTATTGTGTTGTTTTCTTTACAAACATAACTACCATCTTCATTTACAGAAACCATATTCACACCCTCGGCAACAATACCATCATAACGACCCTCCAGAGAGTTCTTCAACTTACCTTGGTAAGCCAAGATACCATCAGTTACTGAGAATCTGTGACCACCCCATTGATAAGAGAATGCCATGTTAAGAGTCCAGTTTCTATACTTGAACGAAGTATTTAGACCACCTTTCCAATCAGGATTAACACTACCAAGGAATGTATCTGCTGTAGAATTTAATGTAGGTAAACCAGTTTTTGAATCGAGCAGCAACTTTCCAGAGCAGTCAACTTGATTCCCTTCTGAATCTGTATAATATGAGCCTTCTGGAGCTTTCTTAAGGGAAATACCATACAATTGATTCATTTCCTTTCCTACATATGAATAGACATGTAATCTACCACCAATGGTTGTTCCCATATCTGTTTCAAGAGGAGTAGTGACATCCCGGTTGTCGTTGAGTTTAACCAGCTTATTCCAGTTCTTAGACCAGTTTGCACTGATGTTCCATGTGAAATTCTTGGTCTTGATTGGAGTAGCGTTGATTGCAACCTCGATACCTTTGTTATTGATTTCACCTGCGTTTACTTTCATTAAAGAGGCACCTACAATAGGATCTACATCTACATCTATGATCTGATTTGTAGTTGAAGAGTTGTAGACAGCAACGTCGAAGCCTAAACGATTCTTGAACAACTTAGTTTCCAGGCCAAGTTCCCAACTCTCTACATTTTCCGGTTTGATCATTGGGTCCATAATAGTAGAAGGCAAAGTGTATCCACCGCTGATTGCGGCTGCCGAGTAATACTGGTCAAGAGAATATGGATTTGTATCGTTACCTACATTTGCCCACGACAAACGAAGTTTTGCGAATGAGATTGCAGGAGCATTGGTGTGGAAATCAAATACTTTGTCCAGTAAAATACTACCCGAAACAGATGGATAGAAGTATGATCAGTTACCTTTAGATAATGTACTTGACCAGTCGTTACGTCCTGTGATATCGAGGAAGTAAGTATCATTCCATGCTAATGAAGCGAAACCGTATAAACTGTTTACGGCCTTCTTGCTTCTGTATGTGTAAGGATTAGCATAGTATCCTGTAGGGACATTTGAAGTATTGTAAACACCATCAATATCAAGAGCATTAAGCTGAACATCACTTCTTTTATATGAAGTGAACATTGCGTTTCCACCAAAAGCACCAGTAATTGAAAGACGATTGTCCAATGCATTGGTTTGATACTTCAAAAGGAAGTCAGTATTGGATTCATAGTTTATAAGAGTTTGCTCTCTGTAGAAACCATTTTCCCATTGAGAAGTCATTTTTGGTTTTCTTTGAGTACGGAACTCATAACTCAAATCGATACCTGACTTGATGTCAAAAGTAAGGCCTTTTGCCAGATCAACAGTGAAACCGACAGAACCGAAGACTCTGTCCTTATCTGTTGAGTTCAACTCTTCGTACAATACTCTGTATGGGTTATATGAACCAGTACCGGCGAAAACAAGGCTGTTGCCATCAGTTGAATAGGTAGAGTTTCTGTTGATAGCATTGAACCTTCCATTGAAATACTCACTCTTCCAGTCATTCATTGAGTTAGAGTTATACCCCCACATCAAGTCATACATTACAGTTGTCTGGTTATAACCCGACATAGGCATGTTGTCACTGTCTGTACGATAATAGTTTACTTTTGAATTGAATTTGATCCATTTATTTACTGGAGTTTCAAAAGAGAACGAATATGATTGTTTCTTGTAACCGGTATTTGGCAAAATCCATTCGTTCCTTATATCGTCCATAGAAAATCGTATATTTTTTCCTTTTCCGTCACTTCCGCTGATTGAGATACCATTATTATAGGTAACACCATTTCTGAAGATTCCTGTAAACCAATCATCCTGATAAACAAAAGGAGTCTTTGATATCATACCTGTTTTCCAATCTTTACCTGCATATTGATAACGAAGTTTGTCAGCGCTGAATTTTTCGCCCCATGCATAACGAGAAAGGTTTCTTGTAGGATTGGTAGACTCACCTGTCTGATCAGATGTCAAAGTCCAGAAGCAATATTCATTAAGACCCATATCAGTACCTGAACCATATTCTTTCTGGAATTCTGGCCAGTAGCCAGCTTGTTCAACAGAAACTGAGGAACTGAAAGTAACACCGATGCCCTTGGTTGTATGACCTTTTTTTGTTGTAATTACAATAGCTCCATTAGCTGCACGTGAACCATAAAGAGCTGTAGCAGCCGGGCCTTTCAATACAGAAACCGATTCGATATCGTCAGGATTCAAATCACTTGCTCCATTGCCAAAGTCAACAGGAAAATCCGCACCAGAGTTGGTGTATCCACTACTTGAAGTAGTTGCTGTCGCACCAGATCTGATCGGAACACCGTCAACAACAAAGAGAGCCTCATTGTTTCCGTAGTTAAGAGACTGGTCACCACGGAGAGTTACACGCATAGACCCTATAGGACCTGAGTTTGCTCCGTTAAAATTAAGACCCGCAACTTTTCCTGACATTCCGTTTAACCAGTTACTTGACATAGCCTGTGTAATTTCCGAATTATCTACTTTGGTTACTGCGTATCCAAGAGATTTCTGTTCACGGGTTATGCCTAAAGCTGTAACAACAAGCTCTCCAAGTTGATGAGCAGAAAATGGTAAAATAATATCAATTACACCTTGTTTTCCAATGGTAACACTTTTTGTTTCGTAACCTACACATACATACTCAAGTACCTGACCTTCATCGGCTTTAATGCTATAAGCACCATTGATATCTGTAGAGAATCCCCGTGTAGTGCCTTTTACCATGACTACACACCCTATAATGGGTGTCTTCCCGTCTGACTCATACACAGTTCCTTTAATAGTGGCCTGTTGAGCCCAAAGTTGCACAGCAAACAATGAGACAGTAGCCAAAATGAAGAACTTTTTAAAGTAATTTTTAAGATTCATAGTTCAAATTATTAGTTAATATTTTATTCCATTGATGTCTTAAATTCCTTAGGTCGTGTCATACTCTCTGAATAGACATTCCCATAACGGTCTGTTAGTTTAATTGCAAGAGTGGAAGTTGCACTTGTCGCAGTAACTTCAAAAATATGAGAAGAATTATCAGTAACAAAAGAGGAAGTAGGTTCTGCATTATTGTTCAAACGAAGCATTTCATAAGAAATAATATGCAAAGGATCTTTTTTATATTTACGGGTAACCGGAAGAGCTGTCCCATTTTCTGTAACCTCTAATTTACATGAGCTATCATAATTAAAAACATTTATGATCACAATATTGTCTTTATTTTGTAAGTTATATTCTCCTGCATAGGCAGGCACCATTGCTTTATATGTATCACTTGCATTTGGGGTAAAATTAGCAGCGCTTATTTCAATAGTGTTTCTGTCATAAGTGCGGATTTGTTTATTTTTATTGTATCCAATACCTTTGTAATAATATTTAATATTTTTATCACTTACCTCAAATACTCCGTAACCGCCAGGTGATCCATCTTTGCAAATATGATTGTTAGCATAACCGGTTTTGCCTGTCCACCACCAAGTTGCACATACCGCAGCAATATTATGCTCATACATATTACTTGAAATCTCTACATTATAATTAATATGGGCGTGTCCGGTAATGAATGTTACATTTGTAAATTCATTTAGAGCAGTTTTTAATTCTGTTCCATTGCTTAAAGAAATAGAATTTACTTGTTGGCCGGAAGAATTGACAGAAGCTAAGTATAATGGAATATGCATAGCCACAATAACCGGGGTAGATTTATCAGTTATTTCTGCAAGGTCTTTTTTAAGCCAATTCATTTGTTCAGCATCAATCGCATCTGAATAATCACGAGATCCGATTACTCCCGAAGATCCTCCTGTATTAATATATTGAATATCATCAAGTACTACATAGTGTACTTTACCTATGTTAAATGAATAATATGAAGGGCCTATAACTTTTTTAAATGTAGATTCTGCTGGAAAATCGGTAGTTTGATATGGGTCATTGTCATGATTACCCATAATATTAAAAATTTGAAATCCTATACCGTCAATTTCATTCACATAATTACTAAGTGAATAGGAGTTTTCGTACCAATATTGATCCCAGCTCATATCACCTAAAGCAATACCATAAACCTTAGTTCCGGAGGTTTTTAATTGATTTGCGTAAGAATAAACTTCAGAATAGAATCCATTCTTAAATTGTGTTATATCGTTGTTACGATTAGCCAGGTGAATATCTGCCATTGCTATAACAATATGGTTAGTATTATCAACCTCAGACAGCTCAAAATCACGCTGATCTACAACAGCTGTACTATTTGTAAGATATCCAAAGAAGAGTGGAAGTTTATTTTTCGTTGCCACTTCATAATTTGGAGGTATTGAAATAAACACATAACCATGTTTTTTTGCAGATGCCAGATAATAAATACCATCTGAATTAGTTTTTGTCACTTCAATCCCATCTGAAACCACAACATTTGGTATCCCTTTCCCGTTACAATAAATTATACCTTTGATATTTTTACCGGACACATCAGGAATATTGCTAATTGCTTGTATACTGACAACTGTAGTTCCAAACGAAATCTCTTTTGTTCCTCTGACAGCTTTAATATTATAAGTACCGGAACTGATAGCGGATCCGATATTAATTGTTACTCCTGTACTGGTAACATTACTAACAGGGAAATCATACTTTGAGCTGGAATTCGTAGAAGAGGTAAATACTAATTTATCTCCTACGGCAAATCCTTGTCCAGTGATTGTAATGTCCGAATTCAAGGTTACTGAAATTATTCCAGGGATTGAAACTCCTGTTAGTTTAAAGGTATCTATTGGGTCGGGATCGGAGCTGTCTCCTGTAGAACAGCCGGCAACGAACAATCCGCTTATCAACAAAAGATTTATCCCAAAAACAATTTTTTTTAATTTCTTCATATGTTTAATATTTTTAATTCTTTAAATTAGCCTAACAAGGCAGCTTTCTCTCGTTTCCAAGTTGTCGCAGAAAGAATTGCCGCAAGTAAACATCCAATGGTTAATACCCAGAAAGCACCATTCCATCCCCAACTACTGCTGGAAACACCTCCGATAACTAATTTCGACAAGAGCGAATCTCCGAAAAGATATCCGAACAATCCGACAAACCCGGCTGCGGTACCAGCTGCATTTTTAGGTACAAGATTTACAGCCTGTACACCAATAAGTGCAACAGGACCATATATAAAGAATCCTATTGCAATTAATGCTGAATAAACAACAGTTACTCTGGTTGCTACTAAATCAGTTGAAAAAGTGTCCGATAAAAAGGCTGCAACAGGTGCTGCTTTCCAATATAAGAGGACAGAAAAAAATACAAGTAACATATAAATTACGTTAGCTGGGGCACATCTTCCCTTGAAGAATCTGGATGAAACCCATCCACATAAAATTGTCCCCGGTATACCTGCGTAGTTATGCAGCGAAAATGCAAGATTACTCTGATTTGGAGTTAGTAAACCAGATTCCTGACAGTATGTAGGAGCCCAGTCTCCGATACCATAGCGTACCAGATAAACAAATACGTTTGCCAAAGCAATCATCCATAGTAACTTATTTCTGAATACATATTTAACAAACAACACCTTGAAGGGAATTTTTTCACCAGGATGAGACTCTTTTTTTGCAGTCAGATCATTTCTGTACTTATCAATTGAAGGCAAGCCGCAGGACTCGGGAGTGTCTCTCAAAGCCCACCAGCAAAACAGAGCAATTACCAACGCAACAGCTGCCGGGAAAACAAAAACAGCCTTCCAACTTTGAACGACCGTTACTCCTGATGCATCAGCAACAAAAAATCCACCTATAAGTGCTACACCAGCTGTCGCCAGCATACCAAGAGAACCACTGCCGAACGTATGGGAAGTGTTCCATATTGACATTTTGAAACTTCTCTCATTTTGGGAAAACCAATGTACCATTATTCTGCCGCATGGAGGCCACCCCATTCCGGAGAGCCAACCTATAATGAGCATAAAGATAAAAATGATAGCAACAGAGCTTGTGGCAAAAGGAAACAGACCAACAGACATCATCAGCACAGATGAGAGAATCAATCCTATTACCATAAACTTGCGGGCATCAGATCTATCTGAAACAGCCCCCATAATAAACTTACTGAATGCATAAGCTATTCCAATAGCCGACAAGCCAATACCCAATTGAAAATTGGTATATCCAAGTCCTCCATCTGCAATTGGCTTTGTCATACCAGGTATAGCCAAAGCAAGATTCTTTCTTACCAAATAATAACCCGCATACCCCATGAAAGCGCCTAAAAACACTTTAAGCCTCATTTTTTTGTACTCCGAAGCTATTTTTTCATCAGGTAGTAACGGTTTAGGTGCGGGTGGATCTAAAAATTTTAACATACATCTAAATTTATTGGTGGCAAAAGTAGGTTTATATAGTTACTATTTGGTTACAAAAAAAACATTTTTGAGCAAAACATTGTAGTTTTTATTTAATTATATAATTATCTGCAATTTTTCTAAAACTATATATCTGATTATCTATCCAGGTTTGGTCATACCCAAATTCAGAGGCCATAACTTCTGCAACTTTACCTGCAGCCTCCATCGCAGCTCTGGCATCAATAAACAATAACCTTACACGACGGGACAACACATCTTCTACACTTCTTGCCATCTCTTCACGCACCGCCCATACAACTTCCGCAACAGTATATTCATACTTAGGATGTATTTTTTCTGCCATTTTAGGATTACTTTTCATCATTTCCACAATTGCTGGTATATCGGAACCATAAACATACATATGATTTGACAAATCGGGGTTTGGCTTGTAGCCGTGTATGCGGAAATTTTTTGAAACACATTTACGTGGTTGTAAAAGTTGAAGTTTTATCGCTTTATCCACTGTATCTTCAGCCATCCTGCGATAAGTAGTCCATTTGCCTCCGGTTATGGTAATCAAATTGTTATCTGATACAAATATCTTGTGACTTCTGGATATCTCTTTAGTACTTTTGCCCTCTTTCTTGGGTGCTGCCAAAGGCCTCTGGCCAGCGAACATAGATAGTATGTCCTCTTTTTCCGGCTTGCGTGTCATATATAACCCTGCAGTCTGCAAAATAAATTCTATCTCCTCTTCCAAGGGTACTGCTTCCAGTTCTGCGTGCTCCCTTACAATATCGGTAGTTCCCACTACCACCTTATCGTGCCACGGAACTGCGAACAATACTCTTCCGTCTGATGTTGTCGGAATCATCAATGCATAATCACTGTTAAGAAAGGATTTGTCAAACACAAGATGTACACCCTGACTTGGTTTAACCATCCTTTGTGTAGATGGTACATCCATCTGAATAATATCGTCAACAAAAACACCTGTTGCGTTTATTACCGACTTGGCAGACACTATGTATTTTGTATTTGTTTCCAGATCTTGTACAGTCACTCCTGCAACCTTGCCGTTCTTATTGTGACTAATTCCTGTAACCTTCATATGATTAACGGGACATCCTCCATTTTCCTCGCAAGATTGAGCTATGTTAATAGCTAGCCGGGAATCATCAAATTGACCGTCATGGTAAATGACTCCACCTTTAAGACCCTTTTTTTTAACTGTTGGTAAATATCTGGACGTTTTTTCCCCGGATATATAGAGCGATCTGCCTAAACTTAATCCTCCCCACGACAACATATCATATAGTGTCAAACCGCAAGTATAAAGGAAATTGTCAAAAAGAGTGTAATTAGGTATTACAAAAGACTGATCTTTTACAAGATGCGGTGCATTGTGCCTTAAACGTCCTCTCTCAGTCAAAGCCTCTCTCACAAGGGCAACATCTCCCTTCTGTAAATATCGTACACCTCCGTGCACCAATTTTGTACTTCTGCTGGAAGTGCATTTTGCAAAGTCGTGTTGTTCAAATAATGCCACTGTGTATCCTCTTAAAGCTGCATCTAAGGCAACTCCCAATCCGGTGGCACCGCCACCGATCACAACCATATCCCAAACCTTTGATTCAGTGGATACTTTCTTAATTAATTCTTCTCTTTTCATCTAATTAATTTTTGAATACTTTTTCTTTTCGTAAGTATGTTTAATAGTTTCGAAACAAATTTATGGATATAATTTAACAAATCAAAAATTTTTAATAAAAAATACTTTCGTTATAAAAGCGTTTAACGCTTCCATTTTTTCATTTTTACAAAATTTTTCATTTCAAAACAAAGTAGTATATTAGTATTTTAAATTAACTTATCTATAATATGACTAAGATTCTGCAAAACTCAAATGCTAACAATCTGAATGAAAGGCACGAATATATTCTCGATATACTGCGCAAACAAAGTTCTGTTTCAGTAACCTCTTTTGCGAGCCAGTTAAATGTATCGGAAGTGACAATAAGGAAAGATTTAAGCTACCTTGAATCTTTAAACCTGCTTTATCGTGCCCACGGATTTGCAATCCTGATAAATCCATATATTAATGACAGGCACGTTAATGAAAAGGAAAAAATAAACACAGAAAAGAAACGGGCCATTGGAATAAAGGCAGCATCGCTTATTACAGACAATGACTCCATTATCATTGCATCTGGGACAACAGTACTTTCATTGGCAAGAGAGATCAAAACAAACTCTAATTTAACCGTTGTAACAGCAGCCGTAAATGTTGCATCAATTTTATCCCGGGATAAAAATATAGATGTCATCCAACTCGGTGGTATTCTTAGAAACAGTTCAGTATCTGCTGTAGGTCCCTATGCAGAAAAGATGATGCAGGAATTTTCCTGCAGCAAACTATTTGTTGGAGTAGATGGATTTGACATCGGTTACGGACTGACAACAACCAATCTAATGGAAGCTAATCTTAACAGAATGATGATAAAAGCTGCTCAAAAAGTAATCGTACTTGCCGATTCTTCAAAATTCGGGTTGAGAGGATTCAGTAAAATTTGCGATATTTCTGATATTGATCATGTTATAACTGACGATGAAGCGCCTAAACATTACATAGAAAAATTAAATGATATCGGAATTGAGGTATCAATAGTCAAGGAATAAATTAGTTATTTGGGATTAGATTTGTTTTCCCTTATTTTCCATTCTTCAGTATGGAAACGTACTTTGGGGTCCCTGACATCGTTACAACGGACAATCAAAGCCCCCTCCTTCTCCCAATAGGATTTTACAGTATGACCACTCATTGGACCATCCTCTTTACCTCTGACGGTCACATCATCCGGATTCACGACAATTTTTAAGCCTTTTGACTGGTTAAGCATATCCATGTCTCCCCTGCTGTTTCCACCAACCAGCAAAGGACGAGCCTTTATAAATGTAGGTATTGTGTTTGCTTTTCCGTCATCCTGAGGAATTGGCATTACAATTTCATCCGTTAGTCTTTCATCCACTACAACTGATTTTGCTCCGACTATGTTTACATCGGGAAGGCCAAGTTCAACAGCAATAAATTTTTGATATAAATATTCAGGAGAGGCTGTCAAAATCCAGACCTCAAATCCATATGCTTTTAAGTTTTCTATCAAGGCCTTCATTTCAGGATAAAACTTCCCCTGATATGATTCAAGATAACATTGATATCCTAACTCTGCCACCTCTTCTGTAGTCAAACCGGCGAGAAAATGAACCCGGTTTTCCACATACGGCTTTCCGACATTATTACCATCTGCAACCATCTCTTTAAGAATTTTCATCTTTGCCAATGAAAGACTGTCGGTTTTATCGCGATAAACCAGATCGGCATACCGGTACAAAGCTTCGTCTGCAAGGTAATGAGGCACTTGTCCGAAAACTGTTCCGTCACCATCAAATACTGCAACTTTTCTCTCCCTAATCTGTTTTGTTGTTTCAAGAAATTTTTTTATACGGTTGTTGATTTCAGGGGACCAATCCTTAATATTCCGATACTTCTGGGCAAGTGAGGCGTTGTTGAATTGGAGAGTGAATAGCAGAATTAGAGCCAATCTGCAAACGTTTAAAAAGCTGCGTTTCATCCTGAAATAATTTTTATATTAAGAAAATCAATTATCTTCGCAAAGATAGAGTATTTATTTCGGATATTAAGGTAATGATCTATCTCAGATCCGATTCATAGGCATAAGCAGCCGCTCTATTCATTAAATTATTAAAAATCAAGGTTTTTTTAAATTCCCGCAAAGTGTTTTCGAGCAGATTTTCACTCAAAATGAAAGCATCGTCAAGATATTGTGAAAGAAAATAATCTCTTAGTTTGAAATACTCTGCGTATTCAGAATCTGCAGGGAACCCCCCGGGTATTTTTTTAAGTGCATTGCTGCGGTCAAGGGCAAAACATCGGGCAACATCTATTGCCTCGGCAAATTGTTTTCCGTTAAGCATAATCTCTTCTCTAATGCTTTTAATTACTTTAGGGTCCGGACAGTAGATTCCTGTACTGAGAAGATGTCCACCAATGTAGTTGGCGTTCTGAGCTTCAATATGAAAATAGTAGCCCGAGTACCCTCCCCCTTTGCCGTGAGGGGCAACAAATGCTCCCATATGAGTTTTGTATGGGGTTTTATTATTGGAAAAACGGATGTCCCGGTAGATTCTGTATGTACAATCTTTTACAGTCAGATTATTTACCAACGGGTCGAAAGCGGCTATGCCGGCGATCAACTCTTCAACAAATGCGTTGAAAACTGCTTGCGCATCTTTGTATTCCTGTTTATGCTCTTCGAACCAGGGTTTGTTGTTGTTTTGTTGCAACTGGTTCAGGAAGGTGATGATTGTTTTCATTTAGTAATACTTTTTAATCCTTAATTTTCAAAGATAATAAAATATAAATCCCAAAAAAATAAAAAAAAGAGTCTGACGATTTCTCATCAGACTCTTTGTAAAGGATGGCGGCTACCTACTCTCCCACTTGGTATAGCAGTACCATCGGCGCAAACGGGCTTAACTTCTCTGTTCGGAATGGGAAGAGGTGGAGCCCCGTCGCTATAGCCACCTTAAGCTTACTTCGTCATTTCTGTGTTTTGCTGCGTTTCTCGCTTGCCATCCTACGGTCATTTACCATGAGTAAACTCCCTCGTACGGCTTCGCTGCGCCTTGCAAAACCCAGCCTGACTCGCAATCTGACGTCTAAGACTATCAGAGTGCTTGATATTGCTCGCTTTTTCGCGGTATATTATGTAAAGAGAGAGATAAATAAGTTAGTATGTTGCTCAGTTATAAACAATCTCGTTGGATTATCTATCTGTACTTATAAGAAGCTTTCGGGCTATTAGTACTGCTCGGCTTTGACGTTACCGCCTTTACACCTGCAGCCTATCAACGTGGTAGTCTACCACGGCCCTCAATGGAAGTCTCATCTTGGGGCTAGCTTCGCGCTTAGATGCTTTCAGCGCTTATCTAAACCGCACATAGCTACCCGGCGGTGCAGCTGGCGCCACAACCGGTAAACTAGCGGTGCGTCCATCCCGG
>JBAYMP010000048.1:0-16846 GCA_041663505.1 Bacteroidales bacterium
ATCCTCATATTTCAAAAGTACAACTATTAATACATATATACTAATATTTTTATATGTTCTACAACATGTTTTTGCCCTTTTTTGAAAATAATCGTATGTTATAAAACATAATTACAGAACATGTTGTATATTTGATGAACTAAATTAATCGGGTATGGAAAATATATCAATATGGCAGTTTGCGGAAAGGGTATTAGAATTATACCCTCATTTGAGAAAAGAGGCCGAAATACAAAACGAAAAGGAAAATATAATCATGGAAAACCTTACTCGGGATCTCTTAGAAATTAGCAGGATTACATGTGAAATGATAGAAAAATCCGGTAAACATTAAAATCATGGCAGCTCATAAGAAATATCAGGGTATAGATTATGATAAACTCTTTGATGATATAATGAATGATATTGTAGAGCAAAATATGTCAGCTTCAAAAGCAATGATCGGGAAAATGTCCTATACAAAGTTTTGGGATATGCTTAATGAAGATAAAACGAGAGCTGATAAATACGCGCGCGCATGCATTTTGAGGGCTGAACGTGTTAATGATGAGATACTTGATATTGCAGATGATAAGAGTAATGACACATTAGAGATTGATTTAGGTGATGGGGTTCTTATTGAAAAAGAAAACAAAGAATTTATACAACGCTCAAGGGTACGTATTGATGCCCGAAAATGGTGGTTATCAAAAACAAATCCAAAAAAATATGGTGAAAAACTGGATATTACAAGCGATAATAAGCAGTTAGTTACTCCTCAAATTATTGTCAAAACAGAATCAGAAAAAGAAATCATGCAAGGTTTGCTTGATAAAGAGTAAAATGTTTTAAATTGTAAGTAAAATAGGCATAAAAGTAATAATATTATACTTCTATCGACAAACAAATAACAAAACCGTAAGCAAATGTATACAACAACCTTTATGAACACCGCGAAAGCTTATAATGATGGTTATAGGTTCATTGAGAGTAGAGGGGGAAGCCGTTCCGGAAAAACATACGGCGAATTGCAGTTATTAGATATCATCGCGCAGAAATCCAAAAAAAGAGTTATTACAACAGTAGGGTTATCCGTTCCACATCTCAAAGGTGGTGCTATTAGAGACTATGACAACATACTATATGACAGGGGAGTCATCCCGGATAACATCCGAACAAAAGACCCTTACATCTACACATACGGGCGTACAGTGCATGAATTTATATCATTTGATAATTTGGGAAAGGCTCTTGGGTCAGCACGTGACATATTATTTTTGAATGAAGGGAACAAAATGCCTTGGCCGATTGTGCACCAACTTATACAGCGCACATCCGAATCCGTTTTCATTGATTATAATCCGTCTGTAAAATTCTGGATTGATGATGTTGACGGTTTTGATATTAGATCGCGCAAAGATGCAACATCCATCCATTCCACTTATCTTGATAATTACGAAAACCTCACAGTTGGTCAGATTGCAGAGTTTGAACTTGGAAAGAAAAAAGCAGAGGAAGAGGCAAAAAGGGGCTTATATGGCTATTGGTCTAACTGGTGGACGGTGTACGGATTAGGGGAGTATGGTCAAGTAGAAGGTGCGATATATACAGATTGGGAACTGGGGGAATTTAATGAAACACTACCGTTCCGCTTTGGTTTAGATTTTGGATTTTCAAATGATCCTGACGCTTTAATTAAGATAGCGGTCAACGAAAAAACTAAAACGGTCTATCTTAAAGAGTGTTTTTACAAATCAGGTCAATCATTTAGCGTTCTAAAAGATGAAATGACAAAACATTGTAATAGATATGATAACATAATTGCTGATAGTGCTGAGGATAGATTAATACATGACTTAGCAAAATTCTTTAATGTCAGGGCGTGCATTAAGGTCAAGGTTATTGAAAGGATTAAACTTTTACAGGGTTATCACTTGATTATAGACACTGATAGCCCAAATTTAATAAAAGAGGTTATGAATTATATATGGTCAGATAAGAAGTCTGAAACACCTATAGATGCATCTAATCACTTATTAGATGCTGCCGGATACGCATTCATGAACAAAGTACAAGGAAGCAAAGTTTTAGCATATTTTTAAACTTAATAAAAATCAATCATGGCAAATTATGTAAAAAAGGAAAAGGTTATCACAGAACCTGAACAAGGAACAAATGAGGTGTATACCACATCTGAGAATGTCACTTATGTTCCTGAAAAATCGAAAGAAGAAATGATTATCAATCATCTCAAAGAGGCAAAAGAGCTGTGCACTCAATGTGCTGCTGAAAGGCGCGCCGTTGGTTTGAGTATGACAAGGGTTGCGAATGTAGGCCGAATGCTCAATGAGCACATTAAGGTCTTGACTCCTCTGCTCAATGATTATTGAGATAGACAAACGGTATAATCTTGTAACCAACTGGGATGACCTTGGTTATAAGAAATGTGCTGATCTGGACGAATATATCAAGTCGTTGCCGGAATGGATTAAGATGATGCTGATGGACGAGGAACCCCCGGAAGGCTCACCCGTTGACCCGCTTAAGATGTTTGAGGTCTATGCAAAATGTCTTGAAATATTGTCCGATATACCTTATGATGTGTTGTCACATGTTGCCTTCATGGATTTACTGCCGACATTTGAATTCATCAAAACGTTGGTTATATCAATGATAGGTGATGTGTATGTAGATCTGCATGAGATTGAAGGGTTTGTGCATGAGGGTGACTATTACGCTATGCCTTTGTCGGATACAGACATTACCGGGGCTGTCGTTCCTTGTGCTGAAATCACAGCGTTAGAATTTTGTGAAGCATCAGACCTACATCAAGCGGGTTACAGGTACGCCGGGAACATCGTTTCAATCCTCTGTCGCAAAACCGGGGAAAAGTACGATGAGAAAATCTGTAAAGAACGCGGGAAATGGGACATTAAGATGCCTGTTGTCTTTGAGGTATTACATAAGCTTACTGCTGTACATGAGTACTCAAAGAAGCTGTATCAAAATATCTACAAACAGGGTAAAGGAAAGTCAAGCGCGATGAATAATTTTGGGTGGATGGGTAAAATTCTCTGGCTCGGTGGTGTGGAGAATAAGGAGAAAATCGAGCAGATGAATGTGTATGAGTTTATGAGGTTACTAAGTTTTAAATTGGCTGAAAATGAGTAGAGCGGAAAGATGTTGCAGCAAGAAACCTAAGTTGTCATGTTGCTATACGCCAAAAAAGTTGTGGATATTTAAAATATATCACATTAAAGCGGCGATCTGGTGTGCTGATTGTAAGAGTCAACGGGTTTATGTCAAGTTCACTCTTTTTAAGCCTGATTTGAATAAGGTTGTTGAAAAACTAATAAAAGAATGGAACAGGAAGTTTTAATGGCAAAGATAGCCCTGTTAACTATGCTCATAGAGCGCGAATGTCAGTGCGACAAATCAAAATGTGCTGAACATTTCATGTACTTAGAGTCATTAAGATACGAATATCAATGTATGTATGAAGAGATCAGGAATAGTAACAGCGATTAAAACCTTGGTTGAGGCGAACAGTTATTCATTCAATCAAGGTTTTATCTATCGAATCAATGAGTACACAGGAACATATCCGGTATGGATGCTTACACCTATCAGGTTACAGGATAGGAAGAGGGACGGAAGCGGGTCAAAGTCTGTATATCTTTGCGAGGCTTACATTTTCACGAAGAATGAAGCAACAACGGAAACAGGCAAAGAAACCATATGGGAGGCACAGGAAACATTAGCCTCAAAAGTTTTCAATGGTCTTGATACCCTTTCCCGGACAACATCGGACATTATGGAGGTCTCCGGGCTTTCATGTGAACCAGATGAATTTCAGATAGACCAACGAGGTTCGATAAGTATGAAAGTATCATTTACCATCAAAGTCTATGACTGTTGATTTGAATAGTGTAGCCGTAAGGGTTAAGCAGTATCTTGTTGATGAACTTAATTCTATGCCGTCAAACAGCCGTTTTGACACTTATCAACGTAAACTGCTGTCTGAAAGTATCGACAGTATGGTAAGCGAGGTAAAAGATGGTTGGGAAGCGGTGTTCAGCTCACAACTCGAAATTGGAAAGTATATTGAATCGGGATTGAAGGCTAACCCGTCATACAATTTCGGTCAAGGCGGAGGGCATATGAGTCAAATGTTTATAGCTATTCATTCGTTTGTTACGTCAAATAATATCAGATTTGAAAATGCATCTCAAAAGAGTGCTGCATTTCTAATCATGAGGTCAAAGAAAAGAAAAGGCATTACACCCGCGTCTTTTGTGAAGAATGTTATTGATAAGAAAGGTCAGGAAATTGTAGAAATCATTAGTGCTTTGTTTACATACTTTGTTGAAGTAACCCTAAAATCAGAATTAAATGGCATCGTTCAGTCTTAACAGTGCGCCTTCGATAGAAGCCTTTGCGCCGATGTTGTATGTTTTCAACTTGTCAGACGTAAAACAGATAGTAATGACAATAACCGTCAACGGGGAATCGTTTGAAAAGACGTTCAACGCGACCGACTGTTCCGGGGCGACAATATCAATCGACGTGTCAAGATATGTTCAGGAGTTTGCTTTTGTTGCTAATGATGTATATCGTTCAACATGCAGACAGGACAGCTCCGCTATAGACATATCTTATGCAGTCTCTTTTATCGCTACCTATACGAGTAATGCAACAGCAACACTTAGTTATACCAACTATTCAATACCGAGCCTATGAACTTCTTAACCAACAGACCGATGATTTCCAATGTGCACCATAACGGACATATCTGTATGATGTACTATCAAGACGTGACAGACAATAACGGGGTTACGCTCACCCCTGAAATCAAACTTGACGGTGTAACTAAGACCTGCACGGTTGGAACTTGTAATAACCTCACTTCGATACATATCCCTTATTCGGTGTTCAGTGCAGGGAATGTTCTGACATTACAGTTGAAAGATTTTCAAGACAATGAGGTATCCTCTTTGTACACTTTCAACATCATTCATAAGGGTTGCGATGTGGTTAATGTTGCTTGGCTGAACACAAAAGGAGGAATCGACCACTACACATTTTTCTCTGAAAAGAAAGTCAAGATAAGCAGCGAGGCTTCGTATATCGAAAGAATAGATTCAATGAAAGCCATCCAATCCAAAAGATATTCAGATTACGTGATGGTTTCAGACCATGAAGCTTTGAATATGCGTACCTGGTTAAGTGAGATTATAGGTTCTCCTAAGATTTGGATGTTGCCATTCACGGAAGTTCAGTTGACCGAATCATCACTTAATACGATTTCAAATGATCTTGAACAGTTATCTATCACATTAAGACCTTTCCGAACAAAACTACAGTCATTATGAGACTATACATTGATGACATACTGGTTCATGATTTCGATAGCTATCCTGACATAGGACTTACTTTCGACAATGATAACATTGAGGATGTTGATACTCTTTCAACAAGTAGGACTACTTCGCTTGATGTACCTGTTACACCATTGACCAGACGCGTATTTGGTCACGCCGATAATCCTCATGTTGCAAGGTTTAATAATGCTTTGCATACAGCGCGGCTGGAAGAAGATGTTGTTATCAATGAGGGTTTTGCTTTTTTAACGTCTTCCGGGGGTTCTTTTAAGTTAAATATCGTTGGTGCAGGTAAAGCCTGGGCCGTCTGGGCTGCGGTACATAATCTTAATGAGCTTACAGGGTTATCCCTTGCGGTACAAGATATTATTACCGCTTGGGCTACCAATGCCGATGTTCAGATGTTTCATGTCCAGAGAGATGATTTTCTTAATGATGACGGGTCTTTAAGACCGATGTGTATTACTGATATGCACCCATTTTTTAATGTAAAGGCTGTTTTTGATAAGATATTCGCCGATGCAGGATATACCGTTCAATCCTCATTGCCTTCTGATGTTTATTTCTCTGACAAGGTAAAAGAACAGGATTCAAAGACTATTGATGCATATACGGGATTCAAGGCTGGACGGGATACCACTATAGAGGCAACACCGTTATTCCCGGCACTCCGTGACACGCTTACACAAGCTGATTTCTCAATAGTCAACGTGACTACCGGCGACGGGCAATATAATAACGGGGGCTTTTCTTTAGTTTCCGGGGTTCCGACCTTCACTAATCATCATTCAGTTGATGTTGTTGTCTTATTCCGTTTGCAGATGGATTTTGAAACACAGATAGTTTATTCAGGGAGTACAGGTACGCCGCGTTTGCCTCACTATTATAATAAGTTCAAATATGGTGGAGTGACTAAAGAGTTCGATTATAAGACAAATGGGATTGTATATACTCCTGTAAAAAGACATTATAATAATCTTGAATATGATAACTGGATTTTTGATATTGGATTATCAGGACAATCCTTTTTTGGCCTTACATTAAATGGAAGTATAAGCGGTTATACACATTTTTTAGTACAAGCGTATTCATCAAATGCGTATAGCCCAACATTTGGGTGGTATACACCATCAAACTTACTTTATGAGTTTAATCTACTTATTGCCGATATTGGAAAAGAGATAATTTATAATGTTGAAGGAACGAATATCTCTTCTTTATGTTTTATAGTTTGGGGAATAGATTCTGTTGGTGATTATCATTCGATATATAACGATAGTACATTCACATTAGGATTCACACAGTATACAGATGATGGCGAATATGCACCATTTTCTGTAGATATAACCTCACGCCAACCGCTCAATGTTGCACCAAACGAGTCCAACGGTTGTGGAGATTTCGAGTTTTCACAGAATAATGCCCATCAGGCAATAAGTATCATCATTCCTTATGAAGATGTCACATTAGAGACCACTTTTACCCCCTTGATGATAGGGATAGGTACTACCATTACCCCTGCAATAGCACTTTCAGATAGCCCGCAGATAGACCTACTAAAGGCTGTAAAACACATGTATAACCTTCGATTCATCACTGATGAAGATAAAAAAATAGTGTATGTCTATCCACGTACCACGTTCTATGACGGGGCGGTGGTGGACTGGTCAGAAAAGAATGATTATTCGGTAGATGTTGAGATTACAGAGTTAGGTTCAGAGATGGGTAAAAATATGGTTCTTAAATATCAGGATGCTGATTCTTATGTTCAGGATTACAACGAGCTAAACCCCGAACTTGGCGCGTTATCTATTCCTATGCTTCATAAGTTTACCGAGGAAGAAGATACCGAGATAGAAAACCCCATGTTTGCATCTTCCATAATTGGAAATTGCAGTCTTAATGGCAGCATGCAGATACTATATGTTGACAATGACGGCAATTTTGCATCCAGAGTGGTTAAGAGGATGAGCGTTCAATCTCTATCTGATCCAAACTTTTACCCTTCGACAACATCATACCCGTTGGTTAATTTTTCATCATTGGGTTTTGATGTGATGAATTATTATACTGACAACGCGAATGCTTATAATTACGGCAGGCGGATAACTCTTAATCTATTCCTTAAGACAAAGGATATTGAAGGTTTTGCCAGTCCCAACTCTTTAAAGAAAGATTTCCGGGGAACATTCCTCATTAAGGTAGACAATGAAAAGATTGCCTGCCGAATAGAAAAGATAGAAAATTTCATCCCTGAAAAATCGACCAAATGTTCATTTATAACCATCTAAAATGGAACAAAATATTTTACTTAGAATTAAGGTCATTGGTTCGCCTGAACTGGAAGACTTACAAAAGAAGTTAAGAACAGTAACATCTTTCGTTGAGAAATATTCCCGCACTATTCAGGAATATGATTACGCACAGCAGGCAGGAATACAGGCTACCGATTCACAGACTAAAGCTTATGAAAGAGCGCAAAAGTTCCTTCCTTACCTTATACAAAAACAATCCGAATATAAGGCGGGTGTAGCAAGCCTTACCACTTCACTAACTACAGAGGCGAACGCTATCAGGGCTAAAGAGCAAGCCGACAAAGAGGCCGCTATAGCTACACAGAAGGCGGCTAAAGAACAGGAAAAAGCTACTCGTATAGCTGATAAGAAAGCCGCCGCAGATGCCAAAGCCGCACAGGCGCAACAGTCTAAGACCAGTCTTGACACAAAGGCCGCACAGTCGCAAAATCAACTTAACGCTGTTATAGAAGGAGAATCAACAGTAAGGGGTAGGAACACTCAAAGGATACTTGAAAACAAAGTCGCTACTAATGCCCTTATTGCTCAAAAGAAGTTAGAGATTACAACTACCAGTACGGAAGTAGGCGCATACGCGCGCTTAGTTGCCGAAATGCAGCTGGCTGAAAACGCTCTTTTGGACATGGGAGCTGCTGGCGTAACTTCCGGAGCTGGTTTTGATGCTGCAAAGATAAAAGCTTCCGGGCTAAGAGACCAGGTTAATAAACTCCATACAGCAACGGGAGCGATGGGTAAAGGTATGAACAATGCCTATAACTCAACATTCCAGATGACACAGGTAATGCGTGAACTTCCTAACTTTGCCATTGATGCAAGGATAGGGTTTATGTCGTTATCCAATAACTTACCTATGTTGGCCGATGGATTCAAACAGTTAGCCAATCAGGTTGATGCAACAGGTAAAAAAATGGGAAATGCTTATGCTTGGAAGACAATGGGTAAATCCATCCTGTCTTTAAATACCATTATGATTGTTGGCGTTACCGCAATGGTACTTTACGGTGATAAACTCATAGATATGCTTAATGGTAGCGAATCATCATTAAAAACATTTCATGATGAATTAAAAAAAGGTGAAGGATTGTATTCTGATGCTGTTAAGAATATAACAGAGGCAGGAAGTGCTATAAATTTATATAAAACAGGCGTTATTGATTCTACAGAGTTTTTAAAGCAGATGAATGAGGCTTTAGGTGATAATGTTAATAAATTTAAAGATGAAAATGAGGCTATTGCTTGGTATGTTCAAAATTCAGGGGCATATCTTGAAGCCATGGAGGCGCAAGCGATGGCTAATGCCTATCTTGCAAAAGTTGTAACTTATCGTAGTAAGGCAGAATTTTATGCTGCACAAGATTCTGTTTCCAATTTTCAAACAGTAGGAAAATCATTTTCCTTATTATGGGAGTATATAAAAGACCTTGGTAGTAATGAATATATTTTAGGTGGTATAGTCAAGATGTCCAAACGTACTATTCAGTATCTTAAAGACATGGGCAATGCTGAATCTTTAATTTTACAAGATAGAAATAATAAACGCATAAAAAATAATGCAAAAGCAGACGAAGAGGAAGCTAAATATCAGAAAAAAATGGCTGAATCATGGGCTAAGTTAAAAGATTTAATGAATCCTCCTGATGAAAAAAAGTCGAATACAAATGTTTCTTCACAGGTAGAAAGTTATAACCATCTTGCCGAAGCTCTAAAGACAGTTCAGGAAGCACGCGAGGAACTGGCAACCAGTGAGGAAACTTTAGGCGTAAAAAATCCTTACATCCTAAGGATTACGGCGGCTAATACTTGGCTTGAGACAGAAAAGGAGATAATAGAAGAAGACAGGCGTTTATCTACACAATCAGAGACCGAAAAGTATAATTCTGACAAGAAAAAGCTTGAAAGCGACTTGAAAAACGCTACAGATAGGAAAACGGCACAGCAAACATATAATAAAGAGATTGAAGTATTAAATAAGAATCATTCGACCGAATTAACCAAAATTGATGATGCATATAATAATTCAAAGATTGATGCCGAAAATAAGAGAAATGAGTGGGTTTACAAGATAAATAACGACTATTCAAAGCGCAATATCGAGCAAAATAATGAAGATTTGCAGGCATTTAAGAATAGTCTGGAAGATGAACAGCAGGCATTGGTTGACGCTGAAAATAAGCGTTACGATGTTGACATTTTAAGGGCTAAGAATAACAAGGAAAGGGAAATAAAAACCCGTGAACATAAGTTAAACCTTATAAGGATTGAAGCTACTTACAGCGAACAGCTTTTACAACTTGAAATAGATAATCTTAAAATGTCCTTGAATGAGCAAGGATTATCCGATAGTGAAAAAGAAGCTTTGCAAAAACAACTCAACCAAAAAGAACTGGATCTTAAGAAGAAACACAATGATAATATTGCCAAACTCGATGAGGCCGGGACGCAGGAAAGCGTTTCTAAATTCAAGATTAGTCAAGATCAGAAACAAGAGATATTAGAGGCTTCACTTTCTACATTATCATCTGCTTTTGAGACTTATTTCAATTATCAAAATGATTTATTAGATAAACAACTGGATAAACAGCTGGATGCGCTTAGTGAACAGGAGGATGCACAAATAGATTCACTGGATAAGCAAAAAGAATACGGACTTATCTCTGATATCTCTTATAATAAGAAGAAAGAACAGATTCAAAAGGAGTATGATAAAAAAGAGGAGGAATTAAAAAAGCAGGCTTTCGAGAAAGATAAAAAGCTCAAACTTAAGCAGGCCGCAATGGAGTATGCAATGGGTGTTATTAGGATATGGGCTACACATCCAGAGCCTATTACAGCGGCTATTTTGACAGGACTATTAACTATTGCCACAGGTGTAGAAATGGCCGCTATTAACGCCGAACAATACGCTACAGGGGGAAAGGTTAAAGATTCAAATATCCCTCAACAATCAAATGGAGATAATGTTCTTGCAACTTTAAAGACCGATGAGGTTGTATTAACTAAAGAGCATCAAAAAGCTTTGGGAGGTGACCAAACATTTAAGGCAATAGGCGTTCCGGGGTTCGCTACAGGGGGAAAGGTCATAAAGTCATATTCTTCCGCTCCAATTCCTGCTAATATGGCGTCACGGATAACAAGTGCTGTTATGTCGGCCAATGATATGGTTCAACTTGTTAAATTACAGACAGAAGAATCTGTAAAACTTATATCTGATATTGTGGATGCTAAGATAGTCTCTTTGAAGGTTTATATCGTTGAAAGCGAGATAACAGATGCGCATAAGAAGGTGGATGTTTCCGTACTTCAAAGTAAGCTCTTATGATAGCGGAAAATCTTGTTTCGAGACTGAAAAATAAGTATCCTGACCTTTCAGAGTCTACTTTGAGTAATATGATTGAGATGGGTATAATTGATAACAAAACCTGTATTATTATGCTTATAAAAAATGATGTCAATGCTTATTACAAGGCTGGATTGGGAAAAAGGGAGTCTATTCAGTTGGCTGCTGATTATTACGGCATCTCTTATGATACTGCACTCAATTATGTCTACAAACGAAAGGATATAAAAACGTTGTAACTCCAAACAACGACCTGGTTTCATATGTCAATATATTTGCCGTATGAATTTAGGCACTATAAACATATCGAACAAAGCCGACACCGCAATAATTGATATTGATGGTATTATTGGTGTTCCTGAATGGTGGCAGTTCGAAAATCCGGAAGACAAAGTTTCAACTTATGACACTTTCAAGTCTAAGTTAAATGAAATAAAAGCCCTTAAAGCTTCAAATATTCATGTCAACATACAAAGTCCAGGCGGTTTTTTAGATCATGCATTTGCTATTTATGAGACTTTAAAATCCACAAACGCAAAGATTTCCACAAAGGCATACGGGTTTACAGCTTCGGCAGCAACTATTATTCATCAAGCCGCTGAACCTGGGGAACGTCAAATGGCCGAACATTCATTATATCTCATTCATAGATGTTCAGGTATGGCAGAAGGCAATATTCACCAGATGACGGAAGCATTTAAGTCATTTGAAAAAGTAGATATTCAAATAGCTGAACTTTACGCAAGTCAATCTAAAACAAAGAAAATGACTACTGATGATTATATGGCTGTTATGGATAGAGAAAACGGTAATGGAGAATGGATTTCCGCCGATGAGGCAATTGAACTTGATCTTGTGGATAAAAAAGTCTCAGGTTCTAAGATTACTAATATGATTGATTTTAAAGCATTGAATTTACCAGAATATAAACCAACAAAGAACGAAATGAAAATCAAAGAATCATGGAATCAGTTCATTAACCTGTTAAAGGTTGGGAAGGATACCGAAATCACCGAAAATCATCTTGAATCTTTGAATTCCGAGCTCACTAATAAGGCTACAGAGGTAACAACTCTGACGGCACAGGTTAGCGAGAAAGAAACAAAGATTACCGAATTAACCAATACTGTAGCCGCTAAAGATGTTACTATTGGCGAAAAGGAAACGAAAATTACCGAACTGACAAACCAGTTAACTACTGTTACATCAGAAAGGGATCAACTTAAAGCAAATAAGACAGAGACAAAGGATGTGGAAGATCCTCCACAAGGCGAACAAGTCTTAACTGGTAACGCCGCTGCTTATAACAAGGACATGGAAAATTTTAAAGACTAATCAATATGGGAAAAATTATCTCAGAACCGAAAACCTATGCAGGTAAGGACTTGGAAACCATTTTCTTTCGCCCTGCATTCTCTGGAAAATCACTTGCCGAGCTTGGCGTTAAAGTGATGCTGAACACCCCCGTACCTGTTAAAATGCAGTTATGGAAAGGTGCTGAAAACGTATTAAAGGCTTATTCTACCGGGTTCACTGGTGGAAATATTGCTACTAAGTACCAAAAGACTATTTCACTTGAAAAAATCAAGGCTGAACTTTCATTTGACCCTACCGATTATTTCGAGATGGTCAATGAGCTTGTAACCAACTCTGCAAACGTAAATTTAGGCGACTTGCAAGGTACTCCACTTGAAAAAGCAGAAACTTACCTGTTCCGTGAAGCTATCAAGAACAGTATTTATATTACCGCTTGGCTGGGTAAAAAATCCCGTGCATCTGGTTTATATCCTACATTTGACGGATGGTTGCAGAGACTTGTAACGGATTCAATTGCTGGAACTGGTGAGGAAACAGATATTATAACTTGTCCTTCGATGGCTGTTACTGATGCTGCTGAAACTTTGTTTACTTCAATGTTCAGGAATGCAGATACCGTATTGCAGGATAGGAAAAATCTTCTGGCATATTTTGTGACAAATGATGTTCTGTTTAATTATGAGGATACTTTGAAATCCGCTAATCTGGAAAGTTCACGTACTGCCATGATTGATGGTGTTCAACGTTACATGTTTAATGGAATACCTATCATACCGGTTAACCTTACCGATTATCTGGCTGATGCTCCTGACCTTCCACAATCTTTTGCTTTGCTTTCCGTAAGGGAAAACCTTGTGATTGCAGTAAATACAAATCAACTTCCAGATGGACAGGTTAGAATGTGGTATAACGAAGACGAAATAGAGAACCGTCAAAGGGCTATCTTTATGATGAGTGCCGAATATGTAGAACCTAAGCTTTGTGTTCTTGCCGCTGCTGTTACTACTCCGGCAACACCTACGGTAAAAGTAGCCGCAGACAACACTACCGTAACCATAGAATGGACTGCCTCCGTGCAGACTTCTATTTATAATGTTTACAAGGATGGTGTCTTTTATTCTACGGTAACAACCGATGAGGCCGCAATAGTTGGCCTTACAAAGAATACAACCTATGCGTTTACCGTGAAGGCTGTAATCGGGGCTGCTGAATCTCCTGCATCCGCTGCATTAAGCGTAACAACCACTAACGTCTAACCAGTACCCCTTCGGGGGTTCTATTAATACTAAAAAATATGGCATTAGCAGGATATACTAAGACATGTGGTAAGACCACATCAGGCGTAAACTCTCTGTATCTTACAGAGAAAGCAAACGTGACAAGTTTCACAAAGGGAACTGACAGGGATTATACCGCAGCAACGATGGTAGCATTGGCTGTATTTAAAAAATACGAGTTTGATCAAGACCAGTGTGAATTTAAGGAAACTGTGGCAATGGCAAATAATGCTGTTACCGTAACTCAGGTCATTGAGTTTCATCTGGATAAAATGGGTAAGCTGGCAGCTACAGCAGTAAGTGAGATAATCGCTGCTGTTTATTGCGGGATTATAGCAATTCCAAAGAGCACTTTAGGCACTCAATTTGTTGTTGGGTATTGCGAGGAACAACTGAAAGAACGTGCTTATCCTACCATTGGTGGTGAAGCAACTACCGGAAAAGCTTTGGGTGATGCATCGGGTGAAACGGTCACTTTGACATGGACAACCACTGAAAAGGCTTATACCTATTCCGGAGTTATTCCGGTGTAAGAAAAATAATCTAACCATAATGGGGCGGGCGGTTTCTGCCTGCCCTTTTTAATTTAAATAAACATGAAATATATAATTGACCCAAAATATATAGGTAATACGGTGTACACTATTACTCCGACCTATAAACGTGCTGAAGGTGGAAAATTTGTATTAGATTCTACTTTGTCTGATAAAGATAAAGGTTATCTTTACGAAGTTATTAAACACGAAGCCATAAAGAAAGATGAAAAAGCAGATTAATCTTGAAGTGTTACCGACAAATAATGATAAAGGAACACAGACAGGCTTTAAGAATAGTGCAAGTATAGAACCATTTCATTTTATGGGAAGCACATCCGGGAGTCCAGATTTTTGGAGTTTCGGAAGTGATAATCTTTTCCCTTATTCGTTGGCTTTACTTGGACGCGGTGTGCCTATTCATAGGCGAATTCTCAATGATAAGAGGGATTATACTACAGGGAAGGGCTTTATCTGTGATGATAAGAATAAAGACCTTATCAAATTCATAGAAAAAGTCAATAAAGACGGGGAAAACCTATCTTCTTTGGTGGCTAAACCTATCTTTGACTATTGGCAAGGTGGTAACTCTTATATAGAGGTGGTGACAAACCGTAAACAGTCTTTTTTATCTTTCTTTCATCAAGATTATACTAAGTGCCGTCTTAATAAGGAAAAGACGCATATCATCCTTAATTCTGACTGGTGCAGTTATAATAAGTCTGAAAGTAAGTTTATCCCTATCTATCCAGTATTTGAGGAATTGGATGGATATATGCGTTCTATAATCGTATACAAGGATTATGAGCCTATGTATACCAATTACGGGGTACCTAACTACATATCAGGATTAAATGTATCTGCTATCGCTTATAAGACCGACAGATGGAATATTTCCCGTTTGGATAATTCATTTCAATTATCTGGTGTTATGGAGATAGACGCCGATGAGGAAGATGAACTTAAGATAGAGCGGATAAAGAAAACACTGGAAAAAAAGTTTAAAGGTAATCCAGGTGAAGTTTTTTTCTTGCTTAAAAACAAGGTAGAAGAAGGTAGGGGGACTAAATTTACGCCTATAGCGTCAAGCAATGAAGGCGACTGGGGGACGTTGCATGATTCATCCAATAATGATATCATAGTAGCTCATTCCTGGTTTAAAGAGCTCTCAGGGTTCGACTATACTACAGGTTTTTCACCTGAAAGGATTCTGTACGCTTATGAGATAGCATTAAACACAGTAATCAGGCCTACACAAAATAAAATTATCACTCCTTTGCGTGAATGTATCGAAAATATTCTTAATATTGATGCATCAACGCTGGACTTTGTCAACAAACCCCCTATCACGGTTAAACCGTCATACATGAAAGTTTGGGAAGCAAGAAAGGCTGACGGGATGGATTTTGATGAAAATGATCCATTGCAAAATATATATTTAGCTGAACTTAATAAATCAAAAAATGGCACATCTGATAACAGCAAGTGAGGTTATAACAATAGCCTTCATTGGAGAGGAAAAAATAAGTTCCGATAAGATAAAAGACGTATCTATAGATATTGCCGAAAAGGAGTTTATAATTCCGCATATTGGGCAAGATTTATATGATGCATTGATTTTAGGTTCTTATACAGAGTTAGCAACGCTATTAGAGAAACCTTTGGCATTTTATGTACGTTTCCTTATTTTGCCAGAGATAGCCGTTTCCGTGGCAAATATGGGGCTTATGCAGTCGATAAATGATTATTCGCGTCCCGTAAGTTCAGCAATGCAAAACACTTTACTACAGCGTACATTAAAGAATGCAGAGACGCTTATGGATACCGTGGTTAAATATATTCAGGATAATTATGAATTGTACCCCGAATATATCTATAAAAGACATCATAAAATAATTGGTGGAATAATTCTATGAACAAAATAGACAAGCTTGAAAAAGAAATTAAGAAGTTAAAGAAAAGCACTTTTTCTGTTTCTTTGGATCGCTCTGCAGGGGGGTCTATTACATCTATCTCTAAGAGCGGAAATAAGATAAAAGCTAAGACATCTAAAGGGGAGATACTTAGTTCATCATATACACCATCTCCATATACTGATATTCTTTCGCGCTTCGTTATCGTTGACGGTGATTTAAGGATATTGGGAAACATGCATACTACTGGAAGCAATGCGGCTTTTATGGAAGGATTGTCTGCTGTGGGAGGAATAGCAGAAGAAAGCGACCCTATATTTGTTGCTTCACCGGCACATGGTATTACGGCGGGAAATATAACCTCATGGAGTGCAGGGGGAACATTCGCCACTACTCATTTATCTGATTATAATCATGGTAATATAGCCAACGGTCAAACGGCTTTTGGTTGGGGTGATTGGTCAACTCATTTCGGGTCAACAGCAGGGACTATATGCGTGGGTAATGATTCAAGACTAAGTGACGCGCGTACACCTGTCTCTCACGCTCATGGCAATGTTACCAATGCGGGCTTAATAGGAGTTACCGCCAATTTACCTGTAATTACAGGCACAGGGGGTATTCTGCCGGCAGGAGCATTCGGTACAACATCCACTACGTTTTGTGTCGGCAATGATTCAAGACTTAGCGACGCAAGAACACCTGTCTCTCACACACATGGGAACATAACCAACGCGGGAGCAATAGGTTCAACCGCGACCCTTCCAATTATCACAACAACCAGCGGAGTGCTG
>JBAYMP010000049.1:0-16703 GCA_041663505.1 Bacteroidales bacterium
AAACTTTAAGGCCTCTGTTGGTATTACTCCCTCCTATGCTACTGACAACTTCGAAACTGCGACTCCAGAACAGCAAGTTGAAATGTACTATGAAAACTTCTGGAATGCAGGTGTGTATTATGAAGGTGAGACTGATGCCGCTGCAAGTGCTGCTGCACTTGCTCAATTGAACAAGAGATTTAAAAAACACGGTTATACTTTCACAGCACCTGACAATACTGTAAACTCTCTTACAATAGGAGGTGACAGAGCAGGAAAATATTTCGATTGGGATGATGTATTGTTCAGAACAGCTGTTTACCAAACATATGACTTGTCTATAAGTGGGGCTAATGAAACTTCAAACTACTACACATCCCTCTCTTACACAAAAGACGAGGGCCGTAGTACTACCAACGATTTTGATCGATATACAGGAAGAGTAAACCTTTCACAGAAAGTTGGTAAATACGTGGAGTTCGCAACAAATGTCAATGTGGCACGCAGTGAAAAAACCGGGTTCAACGATACGCGCGCTACAGGAGCCAACTACTTTATGCAATCCCGCAACTTATTGTGGCAGCTTTACTGGCCAACAGATTATCTTACCGGAGAGCTATGGACAGCAAGATATGGAAGTTATGCCTACAACCCGGTTTATTATAATAATGAATGGGAAAACAAATCAAAGATGTTGAGGGTTTCTGCAAGCGAGGCACTAACTGTTAAAATACTCCCTCAATTAATATTTAAGTCAGTTTTATCGTATGATAATGCCCAAACACTGGATCATCTCTATTACAGCGCGAACCACTTTAATGCTGCAGTAATTGATGGTAAGTCTCAAGCAAGTGTTACCGAGATGAGTACCAATGTCAACAAGTTAGTTTCGTCAACAACCTTGAACTACAACAAGGAGATTGCTAAAAAACACAACATTGGTTTGTTGATTGGTTGGGAAGCAGAAAAGAACAAAACTGATTATCAACGATCAAATGGAACTATTTTGCCAAATAGTACACTTCATACCGTATCAACTGCCGGTAAACTGGATGCCAGCGGATACTATTGGGGGAATACTATGTTGTCTCTTCTCTCTCGTGCAGAATACAACTACAATAACAAATATTATGCATCAGCCTCGTTTCGTCGTGACGGTTCATCTAAATTAGGACCTGAGAACCGTTGGGGTAACTTCTGGTCAGTAGCAGGTTCGTGGAGAATAGACCAGGAACCGTTTATGGATAATATCGATTATATCAGCAATTTGCGTCTGAGAGCATCTTATGGTGTTAATGGTACACTTCCTTCTCCAAACTACGGTTGGCGTGCTTTGACTACCTATGCAAATAAGTATATGGAACAACCAGGTGGTGGTATTAGTACGATTGCTGACGAGAATCTATCATGGGAGACAAGCTACACATCAAACGTTGCTGTTGAATTTGGGTTGTTTGATCAAAGATTAACAGGAACGGTTGAGTATTTCAACAGAGACTCTAAGGACTTGCTTCAGGACGTACCTATTTCATTGATTACCGGCGTTGGATCTAGTCTTAAGAATATTGGAGAGATAAACAATCAAGGCCTTGAAATTGAGTTGAACGGGAATATTATGAAGACTAAGGATCTTACCTGGAATGCAGGTATTACTGCTTCATGGGTAAAATCTACAGTCACCAAACTTTATAAAGGACAGGATATTATTTGGTACGACCCAACTGGAAATGACGACAGAGCACAATATATCTACAGAGAGGATGAATCGACATTAGCTCTTTATGGACTTGAGTGGGCCGGAGTAGAAGATGAAACCGGGAAAAACCTATGGTACCTGAACAACGACAAAACTCCTTCAACTACTGTTAATGGCCGCCCTGCTACATATGATTACAATGAAGCGGATGAAGTAATCATTGGAAACATACACCCTAAATTATTCGGGGGTATCAACACAGACTTAACTTGGAAAGGAATTACTCTTGGACTCAACTTTACCTATAAGATAGGTGGCCACTCTTATGATGCAGTAAGCAGGGACGTTAATGACGATGGCCTTTACTGGGAAAGAATAATGGCTAAGGATACTTATGACAACAGGTGGACTCCTGAAAACAAAACAGCAAAATATCCTATGCGTATAGCTATTGACCTGACAGACCAACTACAATACAGTAGTCGTAATATGCATAAGGCAGATTACCTGAGATTAAAGAATTTGGTTTTGGGATACAACATTCCAAAGAGCATTATCAACAAGATTAATGTTTCTAATGTAAGAGTTTACTTCAATGGTTCAAACCTATGGACCTGGGCCGCTTACGATGTATATGATCCAGAAGTATCGGAATATGGTACCAGAGGTTGGGAAATTCCAATTGGCAAGACCTATACTTTTGGTGTTGAATTTAGTTTCTAATTATTAATTGACTCTACAATGAAAAAGATAAATATAATATTTACAGTACTTTGTATTGCTCTACTCTCATCTTGCGATGGTTTCCTGGATGAAAAGCCAAGTAACGCTGCATCTGCCGAAACTTCTATAGCCACGGCCGCAGATGCTCAGGTTATTATTAACGGCTTGATGAGAAAAATGACATCCTCTGACTACTACGGCAGGAACTTTCTATTGTACGGCGACGCCAAGGGCGGCGATTTTGCAATTCGTTCTCAGGGCAGAGGCAACGATGCGCTCTACGTTTTCAATCACTCTGCATCTTCTGGCTCATATTCGGGATTTTGGGCACAAATGTACCACTGTATTCTTCAGGTCAACAACCTGCTTGTAAACATTGAAAAAATCGAAGCAGCAGGCAAAGGAACGTCTGCTTTAAGTGATTGTAAAGGGCAAGCATTAACAGCAAGGGCCATAATCTATTTTGACCTGGTACGCCTTTATGGCAAACCATACAATATGGACAAGACATCGTTTGGTGTTCCGTTGGTTCTTGAACCTCTGGATGCATCGGCTCAACGTACCCGTGCATCAGTGGAGGAGGTTTATACTCAAATAATGAAGGACCTTACTGAAGGAGCTCCGTTACTTTCCAAAAATGTATCAAAAGGCTATATAAACTATTATGCAAATATGGTTATGCAGGCCAGAGTAAATCTGAATATGGGAAAATATAGTGATGCTTTGACAGCAGCACAGACAGTCATAACCAGTGACAAGTATACTCTGTATACCAACGACAAATGGGTAAGCTCCTGGTCTGCTCAATTTGGTTCGGAATCGATTTTTGAACTCGCTATTTATCTTAACGAAGCGGATCTTGGAACAGGCTCATTGGGTTACTATCTGATGCGTCAGGCAAAAGTCAAGAACGCTATGGGCTGGTTTATGGCAAGCGATTACTACATTCAACGGCTTGGAGAGGACCCTGGTGATGTTCGCTGGGGCATTATGGATTATGACGAATCTTTTAACGATACAGGAATAAAGAGATATGGTTCCTGCCTTAAATACTGTGGTGTTAATCTTTTAGGTGATAAGAACTCTGCTTCGGCTGTAAACATAAAGGTTCTTCGTCTTTCAGAAGTTTATCTGATTGCTGCCGAGGCTGCTCTTCCTACAGATAAGGAATTGGCTGCCACATACCTTAATGCTATCCGTAAGAGATCTCCGAATCTGGCGCCGGCAACATCTGCCACTATCACTCTCGATATGGTTCTTGACGAAAAGAGCAAAGAGCTGTTTGCAGAAGGTCAGAGATTCTTTGATATGATGCGTCTTAACAAAACCATCACATTCAATGATGAATTCATCTATCCTGCTGTACAAATTCCTCACCGTACAAAGAGTATAGACAGAACTTTTTATAAGACAATATTGCCTATTCCAAAAGAGGAAATAGACGCAAATCCAGCAATTAAAGCGCAACAGAATCCGGATTATTAAACCAGGATAGTCAATTAATAAAAGAGGCCGGCTAAAAACAATTTTTAACCGGCCTCCTCTTTTTTTATTTATATTTGTAGCTAAATATTAGTAATTTATTATAAAACATAAGCCAATATGGACTGTTTTCATATATGTCTGAAGAATCACACTCTTGAAGATTTGGAAGTTCTGCTTAGTTCCGAATGTAAGTTAAAACTATCGGATGAGATTGTAGAGAGGATAATTAATTGTAGAAAATATCTGGATAATAAAATGAAAAACCAGAAAGAACCAATCTACGGAATAACTACTGGCTTCGGATCTCTGTGTAATGTTACGGTTAGCAATGATCAACTTTCACAGCTCCAGAGAAACCTTGTGGTATCCCATTCGTGCGGAATGGGAGAGGAGGTTCCGCAGGAGATAGTAAGACTTATGCTGTTTCTCAAAGTTAAATCACTTTCGTATGGTTATTCCGGTGTAAGATTTGAAACTGTTGAAAGACTTGTTGAGATGTTTAACAACAAAGTCTATCCGGTTGTTTATCAGCAGGGTTCTCTGGGTGCCTCGGGAGACCTTGCCCCGCTTGCAAATATGAGCTTGCCACTTCTGGGTCTGGGAGAGGTAAATTATTCAGGAAAAAGATATAGCGCAAAGGATATTAATGACAAGTTCGGATGGAAACCTTTGACTTTAGCTTCAAAAGAGGGGCTGGCTCTGTTGAACGGAACCCAGTTTATGCTGGCGTATGGTATATGGAACATTAGAAAAGCAAAGAGATTATCTGCCTTTGCCGACAAGATTGCGGCTCTCTCACTTGAAGCCTATGATGGTCTTAAAGAACCATTTACACCGGGTGTGCATGCGATCAGGCCCCATACGGGTCAAATCGAAACTGCGGCAAAGATGAGAGAGTATTTAGAGGGGAGCGAACTAATAGATTTGCCAAAGAAACACATCCAGGACCCTTACTCTTTCCGCTGCATTCCTCAGGTCCATGGCGCCTCTAAAGATGCAATCGCATATATAGAAAACTCATTTATGACTGAACTTAACAGTGCTACGGACAACCCTACAATTCTTCCAGAAGAGGATCTGATAATTTCAGCAGGTAACTTTCATGGCCAACCTTTGGCTTTACCGCTTGATTTTCTGGCAATAGCCCTGGCAGAGCTGGGGAGTATTTCGGAGAGGAGAACATATCAACTGATTTCCGGAAAAAGAGGATTACCTTCGTTTTTAGTTGCTCACCCTGGTCTCAACTCCGGTTTTATGATTCCACAATATTCCCAGGCATCGATTGTAAGCCAGAATAAGCAGCTCTGTACTCCTGCATGCGTGGATACAATAGATTCTTCACAGGGCCAGGAAGATCACGTTAGTATGGGTGCAAATGCAGCAACAAAGTGTTACAGGGTTGTAGAGAATGTCGAGAAAATTCTTGCGATCGAGCTGATGAACGCTGCTCAGGCAATTGAATTCAGACGTCCTGGCAAGAGCTCGCCTGTTCTTGAACAATTTGTCTATGAATTTCGTAAATATGTTCCGTTTATTGCAGAGGACGAAGTTATGTATATCAATATGAACAAAGCTGTCGACTTCCTGCGGGAGACCAAGGCAATATGAAGACAATAATAGAAAACATTAAGAAATTGGTGCAGGTGGAACGGGATGAGAAGCTCCCGTTCAAAGCGGGTGTTCAGATGTCTGAGTTGAATTGTATAGACAACGGGTATCTTATTATTGAGGATGATAAGATTTTGGATTTTGGAGAGATGGCTTTCTTAAAGGCAAAGTATAATTTTTCGGATGAAAAGATCATAAATGCACAGGGCAAGATGGTACTCCCCGCATTTTGTGATTCACACACCCACCTTGTATATGCCGGCAGCAGGGAGACGGAGTTCTTCGATAAGATTAAAGGACTCTCCTATCAGGAGATTGCCAGAAGAGGAGGTGGAATACTGAATTCTGCACGTCTGCTTCACTATACCAGTGAGGAAGAGTTGTACGGACAAGCTATGGTGAGAGTTGGCGAGATAATGAAGTTTGGAACCGGAGCTGTTGAGATAAAGAGCGGATATGGTCTTACTGTTGAGGATGAGATAAAGATGCTCAGGGTGATAAGAAGAATATCCGAAAACTCTCCGTTAACCGTCAGAGCAACATTTTTGGGTGCTCACGCTGTTCCTTTAAGGTACAGAGGAAGACAAGAGGAGTATGTAAATGAGATAATTTCTGAGATGATACCGGTAATTGCAGTAGAAGAACTTGCAGACTATGTGGATGTATTTTGTGAAAAGGGATTTTTTACTGTTGAGGATACTGACCGTATTTTCAATGCAGCAATAAAGTATGGCCTGAAGCCAAAAGTTCACGCGAACCAGATGGGTTTCTCCGGCGGTGTACAGGTTGGTGTCAAATATAATGCTTTATCAGTTGACCATCTGGAGTCTACCGGAGAAAAAGAGTTTGAGGCTCTTAAGGGAAGTGATACAATAGCAACACTTCTTCCGGGAACCACTTTTTTCTTAGAAATGGATTATGCTCCTGCAAGAGAGATGGTTGAATACGGATTGCCCGTAGCCATTGCTTCCAACTATAACCCAGGTTCCTGTCCATCCGGCGATATGAAGTTTATGATGACCCTGGCTGCTCTAAAAATGAAAATGACACCCGAAGAGGTAATAAATGCCACCACAATCAACGGAGCCTATGCAATGGGGCTAAGTGAGACTCACGGCTCAATAGCCGTAGGCAAGATTGCTAATCTTATTATCAGCAAACCTTTGTCATCATTGGAATATATTCCTTATGCCTTTAATTCACCTTTTGTTGATACACTCATCCTCAACGGGAAAGAGATAAAAATATAAGATAAACCTTAAAATCGATTAATATGAGCAAGTTTATGACGCCATTGGGAGAGATAGCAATTATCATCCTTGGACACGCCTCACTGCTTATCCAGTGGGAGGGGAGAAACATATTCATTGATCCCTACAGTGAAGTTGCCGATTACTCCGTTCAGCCTAAGGCAGATCTGGTACTCATTACTCATCAGCACTCCGACCATCTGGACAAGAGTGCTTTGAAACACATTACAGATGAAAGAACCACTATTGTTACAAGTCTTGCAGCGCAGAGAGAATTGAAAAATTCAAAGGGGCTGAAGCAAGGCGATGAGTTTGATTATAATGGGATTAAAATTAAAGCGGTATATGCATATAACATACTGCAAAGGAGAGATGACGGCAAGCCCTACCATCTGAGGGGAGAGGGTAACGGCTATGTTCTCGATTTTGGCGGATTCAAAGTGTACATTGCCGGTGATACAGAGCTTATTCCTGAAATGAAAGAGCTGGGTGCTGTCGATATAGCTTTTCTACCCAAAAACCTCCCATACACTATGAGCGACCAGATGTTTATAGATGCTGTCAAGACAATTATGCCAAGAAATCTATACGCGTACCACTATTTTGAAATGAACGAAGCTGCAATAAAATCCAAACTTCCTAAGGGAGTAATTTTTTTTACAGAGTAAATACAGATATAATCATGAATCAACAAATTATCGAATGCGTACCGAACTTTAGCGAAGGTCGCAACATGCAGGTCATTAAGCATATTACAGACGAGATTGAAAAAATAGAAGGAGTTAAATTGCTTAATACAGATCCTGGCGCTGCTACGAACAGAACAGTTGTAACATTCGTAGGCCCTCCTGAAAAGGTGCTTGAGGCTGCATTTCAGGCGATCAAAAAGGCAGGAGAGATAATAGATATGCGTCAACATCACGGAGAACATCCGCGTATGGGTGCTACAGATGTATGCCCGTTTATCCCGATTGCCGGAATCTCAATGGAAGAGACTTCAGAGTATGCCCGCAAGCTTGCCAGAAGAGTGGGAGAAGAGCTTCAGATTCCGGTCTACTGCTATGAAAGTGCCGCCTATAAGCCCGAGAGAAAAAATCTTGCAACTTGCCGTTCCGGCGAATATGAAGGTCTTGCTAAAAAGTTACAGGATCCAAACTGGAAACCAGATTTCGGTCCGGCTGAATTTTCCGGAAGGGTTCCCCAAACAGGTGCAACAGTAATAGGTGCAAGGGATTTTCTGGTAGCGATAAACTACAACTTAAACACAACCTCAACCCGTAGGGCCAATGCAATTGCCTATGATGTAAGGGAGAAAGGACGCAAAAAAGACGAAAACGGAAAAGATATCTGGACTCCGGGAACACTAAAGGGGTGCAAGGCTATTGGCTGGTATATAGAGGAATATGGAATTGCACAGGTTTCGATGAATGTTACAAACATAACTCAGACACCGGTACATGTGGCCTTCGATGAGGTTGTAGCAAAGGCTGCAGCCAGAGGAATACGGGTTACAGGATCTGAAATTGTAGGCCTTATTCCAAAGAAGGTGCTCATTGATGCAGGTATATACTATCTCGTCAAACAGGAGCGTTCCGCAGGTATTGCTGAGGAGGAGATAATAAAGATTGCAGTAAAATCTATGGGTCTCGACGATCTCAGGCCATTCAACCCGCGGGAGAAGGTTATTGAATATCTTATGGAGGAGGGAACATCAAAGAGACTGATTGATATGACTTGCAAAGGTTTTGCCAATGAAACTGCAAGCGAATCTCCGGCACCAGGTGGAGGATCGATCTCTGCATATATCGGCTCCCTGGGCGCTGCTTTGGGAACAATGGTTGCAAATCTATCTTCGCACAAACCGGGTTGGGACGACAAGTGGAAGTACTTCTCTGACTGGGCCGTTAAAGGGCAGGCAATTATGAACGAGTTGCTCTTTCTTACAGATGAAGACACAAATTCTTTCAACAAAATCATGAATGCTTTTAGCCTGCCCAAAGATAGTGAACAGGAGAAGGCTGCCAGAAGTGTCGCAATACAAGCTGCAACACTTTATGCTACCGAAGTTCCGCTTCGTACAATGAAAATAGCCTATTCGGCTTTTGACCTTGTTGAGACTATGGTTAATGATGGCAATCCAAACTCATTGTCAGACGCCGGAGTGGGAGCACTCTGTCTGCGCACAGCAATTTTCGGCGCCTTTATGAACGTGAAGATCAATGCAGCAGGGCTCAAGGAGAGAGCAGTTGCAGAAAAGTTGGTTGCAGAAGCAACCCGGATTTTTAACTCTGCAGTTATAAGAGAAAAAGAGATTACTGATTTAGTGCTTAAGTCGCTGGAAAGGTCTGTTTAAATAATCAGAATCTTGTATCAGAAAAATTGGCAAAACAAAAAAGCCCTATGATATTATTCATAGGGCTTTTTTGTTTTGAAAAAGATTTAGGTTAAATACCGGCCAGCCTCTTATATGAGTTGTACCTTATTTTGGCATACTCTTCTGTAAGCTTGAACAGATAATCGGCATCGGCAGGGAATGTCTTAAGCAGGGATGTATAACGAACCTCTCCCTTTATGAAATCCTGGAATTTTGTCCAGTCAGGTTCTTTGCTATCCAGTGTAAAAGGATTCTTACCTTCAGCCTCAAGTGCCGGGTTGAATCTGTAAAGATGCCAGTATCCACATTCTACGGCCATCTTCTCCTCGCTTTGAGAAGCACCCATACCATTCTTCAAGCCGTGGCTTATACAAGGAGAATATGCGATAATCAGAGATGGACCGTCATAAGCCTCTGCCTCCTTGAGAACATTTAGCAACTGATTGTGGCTGGCACCCATAGAAACTTGGGCTACATATACATAACCATAACTCATTGCCATCATTCCAAGATCTTTTTTACGGATCTTTTTACCTGATGTGGCAAATTTGGCAACTGCACCGGCAGGGGTGGATTTCGATGATTGTCCACCTGTATTTGAATAAACTTCGGTATCAAGTACCAAAACATTCACATTATTACCAGAAGCCAGGACATGGTCCAATCCGCCATATCCAATGTCGTATGCCCAACCGTCACCGCCAAAGATCCATTGTGAGCGGGTAACAAAGAACTCTTTAAGAGTAGTTAATTCTTTGCAGATATCACATTTGCATTCGGAAACAAGCGGAATAAGTTTACTTGCAATCTCTCTTGTGGCAACAGAATCGTTACGTTTAGACAACCATTCGCCAAAAAGAACCTTCATTTCAGGAGTACATTTGTCACAATCAAGTCCGTCAGCCATAAGTTTTGCAACTCTGTCACGAACTCTTTCCGAACCCATATGCATACCCAAACCGTATTCAGCATTGTCTTCGAAGAGTGAGTTTGCCCAGGATGGACCATTCCCGTCTTTGTTTGTGGTGTAAGGTGATGCCGGGAACGAACCGCCATAAATAGAAGAACAGCCGGTAGCATTTGCAATCATCATACGATCGCCAAACAGCTGTGTGATTGTCTTTATGTATGGTGTCTCTCCGCATCCTGCACAAGCTCCCGAGAATTCGAACAGAGGTTGTGAGAACTGAAGATTCTTGACATTTTGAGTCTTTGACTGAACAGTGTCTTTATATCCTATAACATTGTGCAGAAAATCAAAGTTTGACTGTTCCTTTTCCTGACTTTCGAAAGGCTTCATAATAAGAGCCTTGCTCTTAGCCGGACATACATCTGCGCAATTTCCACAACCTGTACAATCCATAGAGGTAACCTGAATTGTAAAGCTATACTCTTTGTAAGGTCCATTACCCTTTACCTTTTTAATTGATGCAGGAGCTGTTGCCTGCTCCTCCTCACTCATTAAGAACGGACGTATGGCAGCGTGAGGGCAAACATAGGCACATTGGTTACACTGAATACAATTTTCAGGTTGCCATTCAGGAACATGAGTTGCTATGCCTCGTTTTTCATAAGCTGCTGTTCCGGCAGGAATAGTACCATCTTCGAGATGAAGAAATGCACTTACAGGTAAATCGTTACCGGCCTGCGAATTGACAGGGTCAGCAACATTACGCACCCAATCCGGAGCGAGTCTGTTGTAATTTGATGGCCTGAACTTAGCTGTAAGATTCTTCCATTCGCAGGGAATCTCAACTTTTTCGTACTCTGCGCCTCTGTCGATGGCGGTATAATTCATCTTTAAAACAGCATCACCTTTTTTGCCGTAAGATTTTTCGGCAGCCTTTTTCATCTCTTTTACTGCCTGTTCGAAAGGAATTATATCTGCAATTTTGAAAAATGCAGATTGCAGGATAGTATTTGTCCTGTTTCCAAGTCCTATTTCCTCAGCGATTTTTGTTGCATTAATGATATATAGGTTAATCTGTTTCTTTGCAATTGTTGCTTTAACGAAGTCGGGAAGTTTCTGGATTGTATCCTCTTTAGACCACAAGGTGTTCAAAAGGAGAGTGCCACCCCTCTTGATTCCTCTCATAATATCGTATTTAGCCAGATAAGATGTAACGTGACAGGCTATAAAGTCAGGAGTAGAAACCAAATATGGAGACTGGATAGGAGTATCGCCAAATCTTAGGTGAGAACAGGTATATCCACCAGACTTTTTGGAGTCGTAATCGAAGTATGCCTGAACATATTTTGGAGTAGTTTCGCCAATAATCTTGATTGTATTTTTGTTGGCCCCAACTGTACCATCGGAACCAAGACCATAGAACTTGCACTCTTTTACGCCCGGTTTAGCCATGCTGATCTCCTCCTTTAAAGGAAGCGACTTGAAACTCACATCGTCCACGATTCCGATTGTAAAGCCATTCTTTGGCTCTTTCATTTTTAAGTTTTCAAAAACGGAAAAGATTTGTGCAGGGCTGGTATCTTTTGAAGAGAGACCGTAACGACCGCCAACAATCAACGGAAGTTTTCCCCCTTTCTCTGCTATTGCAGTTTTAACATCTACATAGAGTGGTTCTCCAACTGCTCCCGGTTCTTTGGTCCTGTCTAGAACTGTTATTCGTTTTACGCTCTTAGGAAGAACCCGGAAGAAATATTTTTCCGAGAAAGGTCTGTAAAGCCTTACGGTGAGCAGACCAACCTTCTCTCCTTTCTCAATATGGTAGTCTACAACCTCTTTAATTGTTTCACAAACTGAACCCATTGCGATTATTATATTTTCCGCCTCAGGATCTCCGTAGTAGTCAAAAGGAAGATAATGGCGACCGGTCAGCTCGCTTATTTCACCCATATACCTTGCAACTATATCCGGAACAGCATCGTAGTAGGTGTTTGAAGCTTCGCGTGCCTGGAAGAAAACATCCGGATTCTGAGCGGTACCTCTTGCGACAGGTTTATTTGGATTTAGAGCCCTATTGCGGAATGCAGAGAGTGATTTTTCACTTATCATCTCTTTAAGAGAATTTGCATCTATGTCTTCAATCTTTTGAATTTCATGTGAAGTTCTGAAGCCGTCAAAAAAGTGCACAAAAGGAACTCTCGATTTAATTGTAGAGAGATGAGAGACTGCGCCCAAATCTAAGGCCTCCTGAACGCTGCCTGAGGCTAAAAACGCAAAACCGGTTTGTCTTGCCGACATCACATCTGAATGATCTCCAAATATAGAGAGTGCCTGTGAAGCCAAAGTACGGGCAGAAACATGGAAAACTGTAGGAAGAAGTTCGCCTGCAATTTTATACATGTTAGGAATCATCAACAATAAACCCTGAGACGCTGTAAAGGTCGTAGCTAAAACTCCGGCCTGAAGAGCACCGTGAAGAGCACCTGCCGCACCACCCTCACTCTGCATCTCCAACACCTTAAGCTGTTCTCCAAAGAGATTTTTCTTTCCGTAAGCAGACCATTCATCTACATACTCTGCCATTGTAGATGACGGAGTGATCGGATAAATGGCTGCCAGTTCGCTAAACATGTAAGCTACATGTGCTGCGGCGTAATTACCATCGCAGGTAATAAATTTTCTTTCTTTTGCCATAGCTGGTATTTTCGTAATTAATATTTATGATTAGTTAAATTATTAAACTTAATATGGCCGGTAGCATTTTGAATGTTACTGACCATATATTCAGAATGTTTCTTATTGATAAAGCCCTTAAACGGGGGCCTTATCAACAGAAACTCTGTCTCTATCTCTAATTCTTTTGCTATTTGATGATGTATGGGCATGATATCAACTATTCACAAAAGTAGGTAAAATTATTAGATTTTTAAAGTTTATTTTACGAACCAGTGACTATTATTGATAACCCTGAGTGATGCTTTCAGGTGCTATCTTCCTTATCAGATTCTGAAGTACATTTCCGGGGCCGAGTTCGGTAAATTCTCTTCCTCCGTCTGCCCACATTTTCTCTACAATCTGCCTCCAACGAACCGGAGCGGTGAGTTGTAATACAAGATTATCCTTGATCTCTTTTGGAAATGTGTGTGGCTTGGCATCCACATTCTGATATACCGGACATATAGGTGAAACTATTTTCGTGGCTTCAATTGCAGCGGCCAACTCTTTTCTGGCAGGCTCCATAAGCGGAGAGTGGAACGCCCCGCCAACAGCCAGAACAATTGCTCTCTTGGCGCCTTCGGCTTTAAGAGCTTCGCATGCATGGGTAACGGATGGTATAGAACCGGAGATTACAACTTGGCCTGCACAATTATAATTTGCTGGAACCACAACTCCTGAAATTGATGCGCATACCTGTTCAACCTTTTCGTCATCTAATCCTAATACTGCAGCCATAGTAGAGGGTTCTGCCTCGCAGGCTTTTTGCATTGCTTTTGCTCTTACGGAGACTAAGCGAAGTCCGTCTTCAAAAGTCATCGCCTCTGCTGCCACGAGTGCAGAAAACTCTCCAAGAGAATGACCAGCAACCATATCTGGAGTAAAGTCATGATGGCAAGCCGATAGTATTACTGAGTGAATAAAAATTGCAGGTTGGGTAACTTTTGTCTGTTTCAACTCGTCTTCACTGCCATTAAACATAATGTCAGTAATACGAAACCCAAGAATTTCATTTGCTTGTTCAAATAGTTCTTTAGCCAAAGGGTAAGTTTCATACAACTCTTTGCCCATTCCGCTAAATTGTGCTCCTTGACCCGGAAATACGAAAGCTTTCATATATGAAAAAAGTTATTAAGCAGCAAAGATACATTTTTTAATCAATTTTAAAATGCGTATCTTTGCTGCTCAATATAAGGCCTAGTAGTTCAGCTGAATAGAACGTCAGATTCCGGTTCTGAAGGTCGGGGGTTTGAATCCCTCCTAGGTCACTACAACTAGTTAAAAACTATTGCTTTGTATACTTGATAGTATACATCTTTTCTCCGTAATTATAGCTTTCCCACATAGACTTCAGATGCCGTACTGCGTTCCTGGTCAATGACCAAATTGACCAGGTGCTTCAGTTCCGGAATCTGCCTGAGCACGGTAAAGTTAATATTCAGATACTTGCTGCTTACCCAAGCATCGGAAATTTCAACCTTGTCGTACAGATAGTTCAGAATAACATTTTGACTTGTGACGGACCCGGATAATTACGAAAAGAGATAATACTTTAGAAATAGGTTTTAACATTTAATTAATTTGATTTGCCAATCATACTATAGATGCATTTTAGTACCATTTTGTTGCATAAAAGAAGGGAAAATTTTAAATTTTCCCTTCTTTGCTTGCTGTCAGGTAATTATTTGAACTATTCAACAAATGCGATAATCTCTCCCTTTTGAATATTTTCTCCGTGTTTAGAACAAATGGCAACTATCTTGCCTGAAAAGCCCGGCTTAATCTCCTCCAACCCGTAGAATGCCTGAATAAAGCACATTGGCTTTTCGACATCTACCTTTTCTCCGATGTTTGGAGCAGAAGACTTATCCATAAGATCATATTGCCATATCAGCTGGCCTTTGACCGGAGCCTGAACAGGCCTGGCGTTCGGATTCCTCTCAAGAATCTTCTCGACATCTGTCTTAGGCATCTCTATGACTGGACGGGTAACTACTATAGGTGCTCCGGCTTTTGCTTTGGCAGCCTCAAGCTCCTGTGTGAACCGTTGTTTAGCCACGCCACTCTTATAGTCTCTGTATTGTCTTTCGTGCATTGCGAATTCGAACAACTCTTCATCATCCTTGCCAAAGTCCCAGTTATTCTCAACCATCTCTTTGCGGAACTTGTCAAGTTCGTTCGGGAAGGCATCCTGAGGGTTTCCGGTATAGAACTCAAGACCCTTATCTTTTGCAAGCTGAACAATCTCAGGAGCGAGTTCACCCGGGAGCTTACCGGTTTTGCCCAGAATCATGTTCCATGAGTCTTTATCTATTGTGGACCACCTTGGTTCTCCTTTTAGGGTATGCATCAGATTCATAAGTGCAATGTTCTTCACATATTGGCTGAAAGGTGTAACTAATGGCGGATATCCGAGACGTGGCCATACATATTCAACCTCCTGAAACAACATAACAACAAGTTCATTAAGTTGAAGTTCTTTTTTGCCTTGGTTCCTGAGGGAGGAGTTGATTGCTCCGTGAAATCCCTTAAGGTCTGCCATCATTGAACCCATCATACCACCCGGAAGGCCGCAGCCCACAAGAAGTGACGTCATCTGTTTGTTGCTTGGATCTATAAAATATCCGAGGAAATCATCAATAAAGGTTTGAGTCAACCTTCTGGCCTCCATATATGCATCCATATTGATATCCTTAACAAGGAAGCCTGCATCCTTTAACATAGCCTGTATTGTAATCACGTCCGGATGAACCATTCCCCATGAAAGCGGTTCCATTGCTACATCTATGTATTCTGCACCGGCACGGGCAACCTCCAACATTGAGGCAACCGAGAATCCAGGACCGCTATGGCCGTGATACTCTACAAGGATATGAGGATATTTATCTTTAATTGCCTTTGTGAGCCTTCCTAAAAATGCAGGACGACCGATTCCGGCCATATCTTTCAGACAGATTTCATCTGCGCCGAATGCAACAACCTTATCTACCAGATTCATATAATATTCGACTGTGTGAACAGGAGAGTAGGTGATACTCAATGCAATCTGAGAGATCATTCCTCCTGATTTAGCGTACTTGGCAGATAATTCAAGATTTCTGGGATCGTTCAGACCGCAGAAAGAACGAGAAATATTTGTTCCCTGTTTTGCTTTTACTTTATACATCAGCTCACGAACATCTGCAGGAACTGGATTCATTCTCAATGCATTCAATCCGCGCTCAAGCATATGTGTCTGAATTCCCACTTTATTGAAAGGAGCAGTCCATTCACGAACGGCAATGTTCGGATTTTCTCCAAAAAGGAGATTCACTTGTTCAAAAGCCCCCCCGTTTGTCTCAACCCGGTCGAAACAACCCATGTCGATTATTACAGGAGCAATCTCTTTTAACTGATGAACCATCGGAACATACTTCCCCGATGATTGCCACATATCTCTGTATAACAGAGAGAATTTAATTTCGCGAGCCATAATTTATTGTATTAATATAATTTTCCTTGAAGCACTTTTAGCCTACAAAAGTAGAAAAAATAATAGAATCTGGTGCTATCAAATTACAACGAACTCATTGTAAATTTTAAAAAATATTCTATCTTTGCAGCCCGATTCTTATGGATCGTATATGGTGGTCGTAGCTCAGCTGGTTAGAGCGCTAGTTTGTGGCACTAGAGGTCGTGGGTTCGAACCCCATCTTCCACCCGGAGAGGATGTCTAAAAGTTATTAGGCATCCTCTTTTATTTTATGCAATTGCCGCCTTTTGGAATGGTTAAATATTATTATCTTTGTTCATCAATCAAAAAATCTTAATGAAGAAATATATAGTTTTTCTCTTTCTTTTTCCTTGTCTTATCTCCTGTTCAAACAGGGATAATTCACGTCAGGATATTCATCAAAAACTGGAAAGATGGAATAAAATAATATATTTACAGCCTGCTATCATCCTTGACAGCCTCAACAGTGTGGA
>JBAYMP010000050.1:0-15620 GCA_041663505.1 Bacteroidales bacterium
AACAATTAGAGAATATATATGACCAAGCAGCAAGCAATACAGTTTTTTGAGCAAAAGCAAGTCCGTACAGTATGGGATAGGGTCCGAAACATTTAATGAGTTTATACTAAATGGAAGTGTTTGAACTTTGGGGTTTACAACCTAAATCCCCGTTTTTTTTTCTTTTGCATTCTCCTTCTAAATTCGTCTTCTTGTGGATCTGGGCCATGACTTTCTGGTGTGAATAGCCCCAGTGCTGTATTGAATGCAGATTCAATTGCTTCTTGCTTTATTGCGCCTGTTTCTGTTGGAGCCTCTTTTATCGGTTCAAGACTATTCGCTTTGTTGGTGTTGCCTGTGTTGCTATTTTGTGAGGCTTGTTTCTGCCCTTCAAAAAAGGCATTGATTTTAGAAAAGCTCAAGCTTCTGTCAATCTCTGAGCCTTTAAATTGGTATTGGCCTTTCTGGAAAATTATTCCCTGAACCTGTTTCGTGTTGCTTTTTACAATGAGCTTATAATCAATTTTATGGTTGCTTTCCAATTTAATTTTAAAATCTGACCAACTATAACTTTGGTTCATTGTCGATTTTATTGCATCATATAATTGATACTTGGTTTTGTCGGGTTCCTTTAAGCGTTCTCTCTTTACATTTTGCTTGCCCTCGCTAAAGCTTAATTTGTATTTTTCCTTTATTTTCTTAATCACAAGTTCATTACGTCTATAGTCGTTTTTGTCTGAGATAATTTTGGCGTCGTTGTTCACTCGGTTAAAGACTATGTGAACATGAGGATGTTGGGCATCGTTATGTCGGACAATGATATATTGAGTATTTGTGATTTCCATTTCTTTCATATACTCCCGCGCCAGGGCTTTCATTACTTCATTTGTAAGGCGTGGTGCATCTTTTGGCAGATAGCTTAAAGAAATATGTCCAACTGGCTTTTTGATATCCGGGCGCATCAGTGCTTGAACCTCAAAACTATCTATAATCGTAGAGACATCATTGGTAATGACTCCGGATCCTGAGAGGAACTCGGCCTTGTCTTTGCCGGTCACATATTTTACACAACCTTTGAAGTTGCTGCCCTTACTTATTTTTCCAATCATTTGAGAGTTTTGTAATGATATTCTTAAGTGTTGCATAAAGTTTAGCCGCTTCATTACCTGCGGCAAAATATCCGCTTGTATTTGCTTTTTTTGCCAACTGATTCACATTATAAGATAGTTTAGACAGATTACGCAAGACACTTGCATCTTCCGGAGTGATTCTGGGAACAACCTTTGCCTTGAGTGTAGATTGTGTGGCATATTGACTGATTTTTAATCCGGTTTCTGCTGCTCTTTTTTTAATATTTTCATATTCCAATAGTGAAAATCTGGCGGTAATGACCTTACTTTTTACTTTCATTTCTGGCAGTTTCGGACGGCCATTTGGATTGATTGATTTCATGATGTCAAGATTGCTTGATTTAATATTTTGAGACCAAAGGGATTAAAAATGCCTCGCAGAGCAAGGGTTTTCGTTTACGAAAACATAACCTTGCTCCTGCCTCTGCAAATTATTTTGAGTCAAGAACTCATTAAGGTCTTTAAACCCTTTGTAGGATTCGGAATGATCAATAGTTTCAATTCCCAGATTTCGAATTTCATTTAAAGCGTTTTTCCCGGCTGTGTCGTTATCAAGAAAACAATGGATTTTACGGTGAGATAAAAGAAAATCTTTCCCGCCAGATAAGGTGCTGACGGAGTTTAGAATTAATGAATCTTGAATAGGGGACGAGATGTTTTTTAGAGTCAGGTAGGAGAGGAAATCCATAAACCCCTCAAATACCAGACAGCCTGCAGAACAGGAATTTATTGTTGTAATTGTCTTTGGACTGCTGCTTCCCTTGAAAAAAGGATTTCTTAATTCCCAACCCCCTCCATTGTTGGCAAAGCCAATTGCATAAAACTCTTTTTGGCCTGACGTGTAGTTCACTTCTTTGCAATATCTCGTGGCAATAGAAATGTTGATAAATCTTTGCTGTAGATAAGATATTAATTTATAGCTAGATAAATTCTGCGTTTTGAGTATGATAAGTCCGCTATAATTACTTTCCGGAAACTGTTTATTTTGTCTTATGAATACAATATTCTTTTTTGATCTTAGTATTTGAATTGCCTCCAGAGAGTCACACTTTTCAAGATGCATTACCAGGTCAATTATTGACCCTCCTTTGCCAATCCCAAAGTCGTACCAAAGGTTTTCCTTATAGTCTACTTTGAAGCTAGGGGTTCTTTCTGTTCTTAGTGGTGAGATGTAAATGCCGAATCTTCCATTTTCTCGGCAGGGTGTAATCTCTAATTCTTTTAGAAATTGTTTTATGTCTATGTCTTTTAATTTTAGAGGGTACATGTTATGATAAATTGTTATTTTGTAAGAAATATGATTTAATTGACAGTGAAAGAGAAAGTTATACGGCTTACAAAAACCTTACACAATTTTACTTTGTAAGATTTGGCTGTGGGAGTTTGTTGCTTTGTTAGGCCTTTGTAAGGTTTTTGTTACTTCCGTAAATAATAGATATATAGTCTATTATAAAGAAAATCTAACAGAGTAACAGAATCTGTTCAAGTTTTTCTTTTTTCACCGTATAGAACCTGCCTGTTTTTGGAATCATTTCAATTGCTCCGTCATAATTGAGGTGGTAGCAGTTGTAGTGCTTGGGTTCGCAAGGCTTTAGCTCCCAATTGTATTGAAGAATCCTGCGGATATAGATGTGTTCTGTTTTTATTCCTCTTAAATCCAACATCATCACCATTTCGCCTATGCAGAAATTTAGTTCGGGCAGTTCTTTCGTTTGCATTATCTCTGAAATAATCTGTATCATTTCATTTTCTGCTTTGTTACGGTTGTGCTCAATAATCTTGTACAATGCATCGGTACGAATGATATCGTTCCTGAACCACATTCGGCTTTCCCTTTTTGTGTGAAGCCGCCTATTTACAAGAAAGAACAAAAAGCAGGGTAGTTCTTCTTTCATCTCAAATAGCAAATTTGGATTATCTGCCCTGAGCTTTGGAACTTTCCGGATCCAGTATCTGGTTTCTCCCTGTTCGACATGAATGGGGTTTAGTTCATTGTTGGAACAAAGGATAAATTTTGCAAAAAACTCTACTTCGTTTTTGTCTTTGCCCTTTGCCTCTGCCTTGTAATTTCTGGCGGTGCTAAGGTTCTTTATGCGTTCGCTGTCTTCTTTGCGGTCTAGCAGAACCTCGTCTACGGCAACTATTAGCTTTGTGGCCCAATCTGAGTTAAACTGGCTCCTGAAATCTTCGTTGGTGTTAAAGGTCATGTTGCCGCCAAAGATTACTTTGAGCAGATTTAGGAATGTTGTTTTTCCGGTATTTCTCTCCTTAGAAACCAACATTAAAATTGGCAATCTTTGAAGAGGTAGAGTATAGAGCAGTTGCAGATAGTCCAGACCCATTTCCAATTGTTCGCCAAAAATATGAGCCAGAAAAGCTTGGATTATTTTACATTCCCCTTCCCTTGGAGTGATTAGCGTTGGCTCATATTCGTTCAGAAAATTGCCTATGCGGCTTTGGTAGCATTTATGGCTTGGCACGCAGCAAAAGCCGTCATACTTCTCTACCTTGGAGATATAGTCTCTTTCATGGTCTTGGCGAAGTGTTTCGTAGTTCCAGGGGATTCTTCTTTCAATGAAGTCTCCGCTTAGCAGTGGCTTTCTCACAATCTTGTAAAGAGTTGTGGCCACTCGTATATATTTGCTTGCCATGACATCTACTTTTTGCGTCTGGCACTTCTGGCTATGAAAAGGATGGAGTCTGAATCTGTTACTTTGCTCTTTGTTTGTCTATTGGCCCATTCTAATACTTCTTTACGGGAGAATACGAGCTTGTTCCCATATTTGCGATGGGGCATTTTTCCTGCAGAGGTTAACTTATATATCTTAGCTTTGGACGTAGGGAAGCCCTGTTCATCAAGTAGGGATAGGGTTGTGGATAGGGTGATGGTATCCGGCGGAACAATCTTGGTGTTAACCTTGGGCAGCAGTTCAGATACCGCTTCATTAACAATGGCTTTTAACTCTTCCGGAGTTGTTACAATAATATTTGTCATAATATTTGTCATAATCTTGCATGTTGAATTATTAATAATGGGCTATCGTCATAGCCAGAGTCAATGCATTGACAATGCAAAAGAATAAAGGATATAAATTATTGCAAAATAGGGGAATAGCTTTACAATGTTAGGACAATAGTAGCCAACGGGAGACAATCAGAGTCCTTTAAAGCGGAAAAAGTGATGTGGGGTTTACTAACGCTAGACAAACTAAGACAAATGTAGGTCATATCATACATTTTCTCTATGATGTAAAGTCATGAAAAATTGAATCTAAATTTTTATAAATGTTTGCTGAGCTGTTTAATAACAGCTTCTGTATTAAAGATTTCCAGATTAAGAAAGGTTTTAGTATCTCCATGAGAAATAAAGCCTTCTTTAATCCATTTGTCAAGAGTGGGTCTGGAAATCTTCATCATTTTGGCCAAATCATTCTTACGAATCATCTGCTTTCCTCCAAGAACTTCAATGGAATTTCCCTTAACTGCCATAAAGTTTTTGAGGTTATTTATTGCCTTATCCACATCCATAATCTTAGCCGGAGCTTTCTTTTCCTTCACAGAAAGACTTAATGTGGAGAAATCACAATTCTCAAACCTGGAATCAGCTTGCAACTCTCTGATAATATCTCCAACACACTCAAGTTCCAGAGGATTTATTTTTATTTCTTTACGTCGTGGCATAATGATTATTTTAAACCGTGAGCCCTTTGTGAGCCCTTTAATTGAGTATGATGTTCCTTTAGCAGTTGGTTTATTAACGTTATTATTCAATAATTACATTCTTATTATAAATCATATCCGCCACAATTGTTTTAGTTTTTCTACTCCCTGTTTATGCTTATCAGGATTATGAGATTTAAGTTTTAATATATTGAGCTGTTTCCACTGAATTGAGGGATAGTTCTCAAAATTGCAATAGTCGGATTCTTCCCATTGTGGTTCACCATCCTCAAAACTTACCAAAAATTCTTTATCCCTTTTACTCAAATTGGAGTTGATATACTCTATCAGGATAAGTCTTGTTTGCTCATATTCGGAATAAGTAAAAGGTATTGATGACATTCCTTCGAATTGATTATTCAAAGCATCTCTTTGGTTGTTTAAGTTTGGGTTCAGAGATTCAAAAAGTGGTCTGTCGCTACCGAGTAGGCAGAAGATAAATCCATATTTAATCTCTTCAAAATCTTTAACATAATCGAACATCAATTTAACATCGAACAAATCTCTTGGGTGTTGACGGTCAAGTGCCGCTGTTATTTTTCCTCCGTACAACTGTGTAAGCGGAACTATTCTCGCTTTGCAAAATACTCCAAACTCCTCTTGTGCGAGCTCACACAATGTCATAGTTGTGGGTTCAGACACAATGCCTCGTTTTACATCATTAACCTCAATCTTTACCAAAGACCCATTCAAGGAACACATCAATTTATTGGGTTTCTCATCAACCCTAATTCCCGGAATGGATTTTATTATTTTGCTTTTGATTGTGTTTAGGCTTGTTTTTATCTTTTTCAGACTTTCGTCTCTCGGCTCTACTGGGATATAAGTGAGGTCAATATCAACCGAGTATCGAGGCAGATTTTGAATAAAAAGATTTATCGCTGTACCTCCATGAATGGCGAAACACTCCTCATCGGATACAATAGGAATAATTCTCAATAAGAGTCGAACCCTCTCTTTATATTCGGGATTAATCATAATTTTTCAAATCTACCGGAATTGTAATTCTATATTTGTTATCATATACACCGCCTTTTACTATTTCTCGCTTTCCACTTCCCAGGCTGATTTTAGTTAAATCCAGTTCACTAAACCAACTATGTCTGGTTTTTTCTGCCATATACAGGAACAGACGTTTAACCTTAACAGAACGGCACACTTCAAGTAGTTGTTGAACCTTTGTTGGTTGCAATATAGACAGCAACTCCATAACATAATAAAGATCTGTCAGGTTATAATATTGAGGTGCAAGATAAAGGCACTCCATAAATGCTCTCTCGGGAGACGATATTAATATATCAAACACTCCCTGTTTTATGGTATCTATACTTGTTTTAGCTCCAAAACATTCTGTTGTAAAATGTCGTAAGTTAACGCCCCAATCATATTTTATAAACCACGATGGTAATCGCTCTCCTAGTGGCAAGAAAAGTTCGATATTTTTTTTGCCCATCGGAACATAGTGGGAATAACCTAATAAATCCAATGCAGACATAGCCCCTATAGAAATATTCTTTTCCAATTGAGTATTTAAACTGAATATAGCACCATTCAAAGTGGGTTTCTCGCCGGTACGAACCATGACCCCAGAGGCAACAGGAGTCAACCACATAGAATTTATGTAGCGATGTTGCAATGAATATGGGATATTATTCTGTTTCATCCACGACGATAGGAATAATGCCCCAGATGGAACCTTCTGAAGCAGTTGGTTTAATTTGGATTCATTTGTTATACTCATAGTGCAAAGATATAAAATAAAATAAACCGTTGTACCATTAGTCGATCTCTATATGAGTATTAATAATTACTTTCCATTTAAGGCGAATTTCTTAAAAATTTGTCAGCAATGCTGCATTTTTCTGAGGCTTCATATACACTTGGGAACAATACCCATTTGTTACTGTAACATTTCTTTCCACTTGTTATAAAGAGCGTCCTCCCTTGTTAATCCAATTGATGTACTCTTAAGCCCCCAACAACTTGGTGTCCATAAAGCGTATATTTTTCCAGGGTACAGGTGCGAAAAATCTCTCCAGGTATCTCTAATAAATGCTTCATGTAATGGATATTGTCTTGTCAGAATGATACGCTTGATATTGAATTCATTGCCCTTGAAAATCTTTTGCAAATCTGTCATTTGTATAGACACAAAATCGCTATTCTTACCCTTTGGGATAAAATAATTCAAGTCAGAGTCTTTATATGATAGTAGTTTTATTTCGGCTTCAATCTTTAATTCGTTTAAAAATGAGACTGATGTCACAAGATCAGTAATAGCAATTTTGTTTTCTTTTAAAAAAACAATTTTTTCGTCTTTGCTAGCGTTTAGAAGGGTGGATTTATTATGAATTCTAGGCATAACATCCCAAAAAAGGTTTCTTGGCCTCCCATAAAAATAATCGATTGAATTATTTTTTACGTTCTTTTTATCAAAGATTTGCGGATTGAATGTCCCAATATAAAGTGTCTCAAAGTTCCATTTTGGTTCAAGATTGTCTATGAACTTGTGGTTAATAGTTGTTTTCATAGAATATATTTTATTATCCATTATCCATTATGTGTAAATTACATTATAACTGCATAAGTAATCATATTTTGATTATTTGCGCATATTTGTTGTAAGGAGAGTTTATTAAAAATTTGTCAGTAATGCTGCATTTTTCTGTCTTTCTTCTTTTTCAAAAGATGCCAGGTAACTTTCTGTGGTTTTTAGGTTGGCATGGCCAAGACTTTCTGAAATGAAGCTTAGGTTGGTTCCGCTTCTTTTCAGAACGGTGGCAAATGAGTGTCTGGCGGTGTAAGTGCTAATCTTCCCAATCTTTAATGCTTCTCCAATTGCATTCATTCTGCGGTTAATTCTTCTTATAATATCACTGGCTACTTTTACTTGCTGTTCGGCATCTTCGTCACCTTTTAGAAATGGGAAGATATAGTTGTCGGGAGATTTTGGATTGCCCCATTTCTTAATAATGGATTCCATTTCGGGGGTTATGCTCGCTCTAATCTCTTTTCTGGATTTGGAGCGCCTGATTGTTTTCTTTCTTATAAAGAATATTTCCCCTTCCTCTATGTTTTTGTATTTTAGCATAATAAGGTCTGCTATATTTATTCCGTTGCATAAGTATGAGAAGAACCATAAGTCTCTGTATTTTTCTGTGGCCTCGCTTCCGTCGGAGTATTTTACAATTTGGGCAATCTGCTCCAGATTTAGTGCTTTCTTTCTCCCTACTCCCTCGGGGATTTCATATTTCCCTCTGCCAAAAGGATATTGGGACAGCTTTAATGCTCCTGCAGTAATTGAATCATTTATTATGGCTTTGAGTGCCCTCATGTACATTCCTACGGTTGTGTAGTTTCTGTTTAGCAGCAAATGCTTTTCAAATTTTCTTAGCCAATCAACTGTAATACTATCAAGCGGAATATTATTGCCGGCATATTGCTCGATACAATTTAAAACATTTTGATAGTAGTTTCTGGTATTAATTTGTTCGTTGGCTTCCAATGCTTCAATTTTGACTTTGAATGTGTTGTCTAAAATTTCTCCGGCAGCTTTACCCAATCTTACATTTAGGCTGTCAAACGAAAACTCGCCTTTTGATGCTAAGTCTTCAACATTCTTTAAAATGAGGTCATAGCTGTTTTTGATACTATTTCTTGTTTTAGACAGTTCGGCAGATTTGGAATCAGGCATTCTTTCCCAATCCTTTATGCTCAATTCTTTTCCGGTAGAATAGTATTTTTGAACCCGTTTAAAAATTACCTGAACCTTTACAGGATATAATCCATTTTGTTTTGGCCTTCTGGTATCCAAAATCGTTAAAACTGTAACTCCGTCTTTGCAATCTCTATACATAATTTGCATACAATTTTTCAAAAAACTAAAGGACAAATTCTGAGGATTCTCATCTAATGGGCTGTTTTGTACTAAACCACCTTATTTTCACTTCTGAGAAATATTTCAGTTATGCTGATGAGGGAAAATTTGAAAAATACTTAAAGGGAAACGGGAATAATTTTGTATGAGCAACCTGTAATCTTACAGATTTCCCTTTACCCATTAATAAATAATTGATTAGAGAAGCGGTTTATTACGCTTTTGGCATATTTGTTGATTATCATCGATAAAGTAACCAATATCAAGAATTTATCATTTAAAATCATTTGTAAAATGAAAAAACTATTTTTTATCATTGTATCACTAAGTCTTTGCTTACCAATTTTTGCACAAAAAAATATTATCGGCAGAATAATTAATTCCGAAACCAAAGAAAAAGTTCCTTATGTAAGCATAGGAATTGAGAGCAAAGCCACTGGGACAGTCTCAAATGATGCTGGAGAATTTTCGTTGAAAATTAACGAAAATATAAGTCCATCTGATAGTATAACCTTTTCAGCCATAGGATTCAAAACAGTAAAATTCACTCTTGAGGACCTTACTGAAGTGGATAATGCGATTAATCTCGTTCCGATGGTTTATGAATTGGAGGGAATTACTGTCACAAACAGAACAACCAAGAATGTCATTCTTGGAAGAAATCAAAAAGGTTCAGGTATGTTTGAGTGTCCCTTTTTTATTTCATATGAATTAGATTCAAAAGATAGAATTAGCAGAGAGATAGGAATGCTGTTCAAAACCAAGAATGATTGTAGGCTAAATAGCGTAAACTTCTTTATTAAGAGAAATAATTATACCAGCGTAAAATTTCGGCTTACATTTTATTCTGTTGAAAATGATCGGCCAAAAGATATAATCGTAAACCAAGACATCATTTTTGATATTAAAGACCAGTATAAAGGATGGTTTAAAGTAGATTTGGAACCTTATTTAATATTTATTCAAAAGAGAGAGTCTTTCGTTGTTACTTTGACTCTGTTGGAAGATGAATTAAACAATAAACGAAATTGGTTCTCATTTTCTGGAGCGTTGATATCTAGTTATAATGTGTTCCGTAAGGATAAAGCGATGGATAAATGGACGAAAGAAAATTATGCAGTTAGCATGTTTCTGGAAACAACTGCCTTTATGGATTGAGTGCATCAATTTGATTTTTTGTTGCATAACTTAATATTAACCACAAGACTGCGTTTGCCGACTTATATAAACTCTCATGTAAACCGAAGTGAAAACCTCTTGTCCAATTACTTCAAATTACCCTGTTCGGCTTGTTTAATCATATCTGTATTTGCTGTGATGAAAACTTCAACACGACGATTCTGAGCTCTTCCTGCCGGAGTCGAATTGTCTGCAACCGGAGCATCATAAGCCTTTCCCTCAGTAGTTATTCTCTTCATCGCGATACCATTTACATTTAGGTAGCCAGCAACAGAAGTCGCCCTTTCTATAGACAATCTCTCATTTAGCTCACGAGTACCTGTGTTGTCGGTGTGACCATAAATTGTAATATCAGTTTCCGGAGTATTCTTTAAAGATTCCACAAACTTAGACAGAGAGGACCTTGAAGATGAGTTTAGTTCACTTTTGCCAGTTTCGAATAAAATACCATTGTCAAAGGTTACTTTGATAGCTTTTAGATTATTTGCATCTGTAACAGTCTCAACTTTAGCTCCTTCTATTTTCTCCAATTCTGCCTTTTGCTTATCCATCTTGTTGCCAATTAATACACCAGCGCCGGCACCTACCACGCCACCAATTGCAGCACCTATAGCAGCGCTTTTACCACTTCCGGCAAGAGCACCAATACCTGCACCAACAGCGGCACCACCAGCTCCTCCAATAATACCACCCTTTGTGGCATTATTCATTGTCCCACAGCCATTTAAAATAATAACTCCACTAAGAAAAATTACTGTAAGAAATTTAAAAATTTTCATTTTATACTTAATTTAAGAATTAATATCAATACAAATATATAAAAATTTCACAAAGTTTTAAATTATTTAATTGCAGAATTTCCTAAATTCGCTTAAATAATACCTAATATTGTAATATGAAAGGCAGGGAATATTACTTAGAGCTCCTTAAACAGCACATTAAAAACCCAAAGATGATTGCCCACAGCCTTGCTTCTGAGGCTGTACTGAGGACATTGGCTCGCCGGTTTGGTGAGGATGAAGAGATGTGGGGAATTGCGGGACTATTACACGACATTGACGTAGAGATAACAAATGGAGATTCAATGCGCTCAGTCCCATCGAAGCTGAACTGGGGTTTTGATTCAATTGATTTATTATGCGAATAGAATACGATATAAAGCTAGGGTTCAAGGATGTAATGTTCCGTCCGAAACGATCAACTTTGAAAAGCCGGTCGCAAGTAAAGCTTGAACGCACTTTTAAATTACTGCACAGCAAAAGCGATTGGACCGGGATACCGGTAATGGCTGCCAACATGGACACTGTCGGAACTTTCGAGATGGCACTAGCTTTGCAGAAACACAAGCTGTTTACAGCAATACATAAGCATTATACCATAGAGGAGTGGCATGATTTTCTGGCGAGCGCTCCCAAAGAAATTGAGAATTATATTGCAGTAAGTACCGGTACCAGCACTAATGACTATGAAAAGCTATGCCAGGTATTCAATTTCCACCCCCAACTCAGATTTATATGTATTGACGTAGCAAATGGATATTCTGAGCACTTCGTCGCATTTGTGAAACAAGTCCGGAAGAAATTTGCCGACAAAGTTATCATAGCAGGCAATGTTGTTACAGGAGAAATGGTAGAAGAACTTCTGCTGGCAGGAGCAGATATCATCAAGGTAGGCATCGGGCCAGGTTCTGTATGTACAACTCGAATCAAAACAGGAGTTGGATATCCGCAACTTTCAGCAATTATTGAGTGCGCAGATGCAGCGCATGGATTGGGCGGTCATATTATAAGTGATGGAGGTTGTTCAACACCGGGTGATGTTGCAAAGGCATTTGGAGCGGGAGCCGACTTTGTAATGTTAGGCGGCATGTTGGCAGGGCATAATGAAAGTGGCGGCGAACTGATAGAAAAAAACGGTGAAAAGGTTAAACTGTTTTACGGAATGAGCTCTTCCACTGCTATGAAGAAACATTCCGGAGGTGTTGCAGAGTACCGGGCCAGTGAAGGGAAAACCGTTGTTGTGCCATATCGTGGAGAAGTTGAGGAAACCGTCCTCGATATACTTGGAGGAATTCGTAGCACTTGCACATACGTAGGAGCGTCTCAACTGAAGGAACTCACAAAGCGAACAACATTTATAAGAGTGGCAGAGCAGGAGAACCAGGCCTATAATGGCAATGATCAATAAGTTGTTTTTGTAAATTTCCTTTTTTATTATTAAAAATTTTAATTATGTCAAAAGAAAAAGAACCAAAAGAAAAATCCGGGAAAAAAGAACCCAAAAAAAGTCTGAAAGAAAAACGCGCTGCAAAAGCAGCTAAACGCGAAGAGAAAAATAATTAGTTTTTTGGACAAAAAAATTAACCTTTTTTCTTCGGTTTTGGCATTGATCTATTGCAAAGATAAAACTTCTACCTTTGAAAGAAAATACATTTTCTTTATGATTATCGGGATAGACATTGGCAGTACGACTACAAAAGCTGTGGCCGTTCAAAACGGAGAGGTGATAAAGACCATTAAAACCAAGGCTTACGATGCAGTTACATCGGCAACCGGTGCTTTGGGCAAGATTATAATTGAAAGCAATCTCAACATCTCCTGTGTAGAAAAAATAATCATTACTGGAGCAGGTGCTTTAAAAATCAATAATGAAATTTTCGGGATAACAACCCATAAAATCGATGAAATTACTGCAATTGGTATAGGAGGGATGTTTCTTTCCAAAAAAGAAAATATCGTTATAGCAAACATTGGGACAGGAACATCAATTATCGAGGCAAAGAGAGATAAAATTACACATATCGGAGGAACAGGCATGGGGGGTGGTACAATAACCGGATTGTCAAAAGAGCTCATAAAAACCTCTACTTTTGAAAATATTTTAAAATTGGCAGACGAGGGTGATCTTCAACAGGTTGATCTGCTTATTGAAGATATTTCGGACTCCAATATAAGTTTCCTGAATAAAGAAGCAACTGCATCAAATTTTGGGAAGATGCTTGACACTGCAAAAAAAGAGGATATTGCTCTGGGAATTGTCAATATGGTTTATCAGGTTATAGGCGTGATTTCTGTCTTTGCAGCAAAAAGCAGAAATATCGAAACTGTTATAATTACTGGAAACGGAAGCAACAACCAAATTGGTAAAAAGATTCTTAAGGAGATCTCAATTATGTACAATATCAATTTTGAGTTTCCTGCTAATGCAGAATACGCAACGGCTATGGGAGCAGCACTGTCGGAGTTGTAAAAATCACATCTTCCAGCCCCGTCCATGCTTTGTCCTCTCAAAAAGCCGCCTTTTTCACAGTCACTTTTTCCAGTTCAGTTTCGTTCACTTCAACACCTATGCCCGGGCCTTTCGGAACATCCATAGTACCATCCGGATTCACTGTAAAAGCAGGCTCCACGATCTCTTTTTTATAGTATTTTTTGCTGGCTGAGATATCACCTGGCAGAGTAAAGCTAGACAGCGAAGCCAGGGCAACATTGCCGGCTCTGCCGATGCCCGATTCAAGCATTCCGCCATGCCATACAGGAATATTCATGCTTGCGCAATAATCGTGAATTAGTTTGGATTCCGTGAATCCTCCAACTCTTCCTGGTTTTATGTTAATTAGGGTCTACTGAATAATTCTCACAGGCATTAAAAAATGACCAAAAGGAGAGAATTGCTCTGTTAATAAATATTTCAATTTCATCAAGTTGTCAAAAAGGAGGTTTAAAACAGAGCCGACAATACCCTTGGTATGCCGTATGAGGTTCATGACAAAAACGATGGCTGCTATCCAACTCATTAAGGTATATCTTATCCACCAGAAGCAGTTCCGGATAATGCCCGTGCAGCTCCCTATACCTCTCCACCTGCATCCGAAGGTCGCATCCTTCATTGTATGCGTTCCAGTCAAAACGGTCAATCCTTGCATAACCACCCTGAAGACTTACATTGATCTTGGCTCCAAATTCTACTTTAGCCTTGGCCTTTCCCCTTACTATTGGCCTCACATGTGGCTGATGGATGCTCACTATCCTGTCCGGGCAACTGTTGGACCTGTCCCTGAACATACTTTCCTGTTGTTCCAGAACATGCTGCATGACAAAGAAATACTTAAGCTGGTGCTTGTCAAGGAGGGGTGTTACCGTTATCAGATTCATCTGATGTATCTTCTTGGGATTTGGCTTTTATTCCCAATCCTTTCCTTATCAGCTCATCTGTCATTGCTTCAAAAACATTCAGATCCAACCTTTTACGTATGTGCACCAGCAACGAGGGGTCCATTACCGGCTTCTTGCTAAAAGCCTGCAAGCCCAGAAAGTATTGCATATATGGGGTTTCCTGTATCATCTCTATAACCACTCCCAGAACCCAGTCTTGCATCTTTTGTGGGTGCCCCGCGGTTCGTCTTGAAGTTCCGGTAGTACAGGTCGGCAAACCTGTCCCAAGGGATGACACTTGCCAACAAAACCCACCGGTTTTCTGTATCAAGGTCTGCCTCGAAAGGCATTGCGAATTCTTTTATCGAAAGCTGTTGTTGTGGACGATATCTTCTCATCAGATGCAAACTTTTTGATGTAAAAAAAAGCATTAATTTGCATTTGAACAAGGGTTTATAACGTTTATTATACAGATATTTAATGAATTGTGGCTTATTCAGTAGACCCTAATTAGTTGATGTGCGCAACAATTACTGTCGTTTTGTTTATTGGATTTCAGTTGAAGGGATTGTGAATCTAAAATTACTTCCCTTGCCTAATTCACTTTCAACCCAGATTTTACCGCCATGTTTTTCCACAAATTCTTTGCAAAGTATTAATCCCAAGCCTGTCCCATCTTCTTTGTTGGTCCCCAGTGTGGTAAATTGTTCAGACAACATCCATAGTCTTGGCTGGTTATTTTTCTCGATTCCAACTCCGTTGTCGGATACATTGATAATTGGGTTATCCTGATTTTTTTCAGTATAAATATTGATTTCTCCGTTCGGGTAGGTGAATTTTATAGCATTAGATATTAAATTTCTTAATATTGTTTTGAGCATATTAAGATCGGCAAATAAAACTGTTTTTTCAGAATCAGAAAAATTAAGCCGGATGTTTTTCTTTTGAGCCTGACCTGACAGGCTGTAAATAATTTCCGGGCAAAGATCTTCAAAGATAATTTTCTGGGGTTCAAATGCTAACCTGCCTGATTGGGATTTGGACCATAAAAGTAAATCTTCCAACAGACTATAAGTTTGATGAGAAGCATCATAGATCAGTTTTATCTGTTCTTCAATTTGATCTATATCCAATTCTTTCAAATTCTCCATAAGAAATTCAGAAAACCCTAGAAGTATGCTAAATGGATTCTTTAAATCGTGAGCAATAATTGAGAAAAATTTATCTTTTGTTGCATTTGCCTCTTTCAGTTCAAACTTTTCTTTAATCAGCTGTCGTTGGAGATTAATTATCTCATTATTCAGTTTGTGCATTGTCTTGTTTTGCAAAACAAGTCGACTTGTATCCACATCACCTACTATCAGTAACTTATTCTCTTTCCTGTAAACCTTAGCCTGAATAGAGGTAGAAGCATTCTCCGACGAATGATCGCCAATTGTGAGAAATCCTTTGTAAATTAGGGTAGATGCAAAAGTACCGGAAGAGAAACTTTCCATCTCCAGCAATTTGTCAAAAGTTGGATTTAATAAATTTTTATATGGTTCCCCTTTGAAAAAAGAGAACATTGCTTCGTTTGCAAAA
>JBAYMP010000051.1:0-14534 GCA_041663505.1 Bacteroidales bacterium
GCTACTTCTCTGCCTTTAATTAGTGCTGAAGATTCATTGTTAACAGTAATAGCTCTTTCTGAGAGATTATGTGAGCCTAAAATCACTTCATCATCATCAAATATAAATAGTTTAGCGTGGGTAATAGGATATGATCTTCCGAACTTAACAACAGCACCACAATCACTTAAATACTTGGCAGCACTCATGTTTGCACCTGAAACTTCTGCGGAGCGTCCCTCTTTATTCAACAACACACGCACCTTTAAGCCACCCTCAATCTTCGCAATTAAAGTCCGATTAAGTTGTTGCATGAGATGTGCTTGTTTAAAAGGATAAAAGTTCCATTGGTACTGAATGATGTCAATGGAATATTTTGCCTTGTTAACAGACTCAATCAATTTCTTAATATAAGTTTGCCCAGGAAGTGGTGTTACTAAACAAGGGGAATCTTCAACCATTATTGCTGTACCAAAATTAGTAGTTTTCATATAGGTAACATTGTAGACTATTCGGAACATCTGGCCGACAACTATGCCTAAAACAACGGCTGAGGCCGTTGTAGACCATCGTAGTACGTCGGCCATATCGGGGGGCTCCGCCCCCCAAGCCCCCCGACCACGAAGCTGGCCAGCAACGCTGGGGGGCTCCGCCCCCCAAACCCCCCGACCACGACGACGACTGGCGCGCGCCACCACAGGGGGGCTCCGCCCCCCTTACGCCCCCCAAGCGGTTGATTTCGCTGGCTTCGCACTATAGAGGGCAGTCCCCCTCCCCTTTCCCCCCCAGGGGCCTTACGGCCCTTGGCCCCCCTTTTAACCCCTCCTCCCGCAATAGCGGTAGGCTGTTATTTTGTCGGGGGGGAAAATAGGGGAGGGAGCCTTTCAGAAAGCGCATTCCCCACCGCCTGCGCTTTCTGCCCTATAGGGCTCAGCTACGTCACAGCGGGGGCCCCCGCCCCGCTGTTCCTTGCCCTTTGGGCCAGCGATAGCCTAGCTTTTTCCTGTGTCCGGAAAGCAGTACCCCACCTCCGCGGTCCCCCCCCTGCCGTGCCCGGAGCTTCGTTCCTCCCCCAGCTCACGCACTCCGTGCTTTCGCAGGGGGTATGTCCCCGCTTCGGACTCCTGTAAGGCACAAGGGCACGCTTTCGCCGGGCATTATATCATGGCCTCCGGCCATGATGCCCGGCACCGCGTGCCACCTCAGTTAGTCCACAGCGTCGGGGCAGCTCGCGCTCTGCTGAGCGTCTCCTATCCCCTCCGCCCACCAACTGCTTCCGTCGCACTCGGGGGATCTTTATCCCCTAGCCCCCCCCGCGGCTCGGGGAGGGGGCGAGGCCCGAGAAACCCCCCTCCCCTTGCGAAAGATTGGGTGCGGTGGGGGCTATTTCTGGTATACCCAACCCGCAGGGCGGCGTACCGCCCTGCATTGTTCTTTTTTATTTTTAGGCATGAAATTTATTTTACGCCGCTTGCCAGCGGCGTTTTAGCTTCGAAAGCCATATTTTGTTGCGGAATTTGCCTGGGGGATTTTTTATAAAAAAAACATTTTTAATTTTAGCCTCATATTTTCGAAAAAGCCGAAAATATCGAAAACCATTATCGGAAATAGTTGACAAATTCTTATTGTTTCAGTAATATGGCAGTATGATACAACTCTCTGGCATGGCTCTAAAAAAAACGACGAAGGAACCCTTTACCTCTTTTTTCAGGGCATTACTCTTTGACAGCGAATTATCTTATGGTGCTCGCTGTTTTGGTTTGGCTTGTTTGGATAGGCCAACGACTGCGAAAATTAAATACGCGATACTTGCACGCCGTCTTCATTGTTCCGCTTCTCAGATTTCGATCTGGAAGAAAGAGCTCACCAAGAGAAAGTATGAGTTTGGTGTGCCAGCTTATTTGTCACCCGAATTAAAGAAAATCAAAGTCAAGCAATAGCAGTATTTGCACATTTGCATTATCTTCGGGTGAGTGATATCATTCATTTAGTCACCTGGGCAGGCGACTTATCACTACGAACCAAAAAAACCCCCAAGTCTTGAACATCTCGGGGGTTTTTTGCGACCTAAATATCTGCTATACTAGTTCTATGTTCAAGACATTACCCCATCTATTCCCCCACATTTCACTCTTATTTTATTTTGCGTTCCGAAGAAAGCCGATGTTTTTACGTCGGTTTTTTTCGGGATCCAATAGTCCGCTTCCCGGACTCTATCAGGACTAGTTAGAGTACCAGTACCTTTGACATTTTGGCGTGATCTACCGCTCCCATGAAGACAGGGAGTACGAGCCATCTGGAGTAGTGCCTTGTGTGTACCTAGTATTTGCACAAGGTGGAAACCGTTTTCTACTAGGAGAGGAGGAGGGGATATATACAGCCGTTAAAAGGAAACCGACGGTTGGTAAGTGCTTTAATCGCGATAAGCATTTATAAGCCCCTTGGAAGCAACTGGTGACCCCACAAGGGAAGTCCAGTTAAGCCCACACTCTTTTGTTTAGTCAAGCCAATTTAGTCAGTTGCCCGCGGAGATTTTTTTCCTTAACACTTGTTAGGGGGATGGCCGCATTTCTCAAAAGGAAGAAGTTAAATACTTATATAGCGCGAGAAAAAGATATCGGAAATTTGTCAAAAAAAACTGAAAAAGTATCTACAACAAAAAATTTCGGAGGCCACGCCTGCAAAATTGTTATTACGTCGCACAACCTTACTTTTGCGACGTTTTTTGTGTAATTTTTTAGGTTCATTTGAGCCTACGCCTATATTTCGAGGCACATTTTTTTCATTATGGATTCAATAAGGAAAATACATCGGTCTTATTTTGTTTAGGGAATTATCAGGGCTTGCCCTACTCTGATGATGTCTGGGTTTTCAATATGTGTGTCGTTTGCGTCGAAGATTTTTCGCCATAGCCAGCCTTTTCCGTAAAATTTATTTGCAATCGACCAGAGTGTATCGCCTGCCTCTACAGTATACGTCTTATTTACGACAGGAGTTGCGGCGGCAACAATCGTGGTTTCAGCAAAGTACAAAGATGGATCAATCCAGTTCTTCATTCCGGAAACAGCGAGAGGTGCATATTTATAGCCGAAGTGCAAGTGTGGGCCCGTAGAATACCCCGTATTTCCGCTCAGTCCAATTTGTTGGCCCCTCGTTACCTTATCTCCCTCATTTACCATCAAGAGGCTTAGGTGCCAGTATTGGCTCATGCCGTTAGCGTGTGTGATATTTATTCCTTTTCCATCAGCGTCGGGAACATCATCAGCGTAGGTCACTATTCCATCGTCGCATGCTAGGATTGGCACACCAATAGGCATACCGAAGTCATTGCCATTGTGTGGATATCCGTATTTTTTTGTATACCATGCGGGAGCTTCTCCAAATTTGAATGTTACTGGGTAAAATCCGTCAAAAGGTTTCCTTATTTTTATTGTCATAGCTTTTTATAATTCATTTTATCAAATTCTTCACGCGTTATTTTTTGTTTTAGATAGTCACAGTTTGGGGAGTATTCAAAGCGGGGATTTCTGGAAAGACGAATAACGAGGTAGTCGGTATTTTTTTCGATTATTCCTATTGGCACGTCTGTTTTTGTGCCTGAATAGACGATTTGTCCTCTTTCAACTTCATCGATTGTGACTGTTTTCATGTTGTTTTTTAGGCTAATCTAAATACGGCAATGGGCCGTCCATGTGAGCTTTTTACTTTGGTTAGCGTGTAGCCTGTTTTTACAAATTCCGGAGTGTTAAATACTGCTCCCATCACTCTGCCGTCAATGTTCAGAGGTATTTTTACTTCATCGCGGATATCATCAATGGTTACATTTCCTTTTCTTTCGGCGATTTTCTTTGCAATCCATCGGCAATTTGAGAGAAAATCCTTTCGAGTTGTCTCGAATAGCCCCATGGCTATTTGTTTTTCCATTTATGTATTATTTTATTTTTGTAACGACTAATTCGTAGTCACCTATTATTTTTCCATCTGGGCCATGAAAGCCAATTATTTTTTGTTTTATTGTATCCGCATTAGTCTCATACATCATTTTGGCTAAATAGAGCCCAATGGTATATAAGTCATTTTTTACGTCGGAGGGAGATATTTTCTTATCCATTAGATTACAAGCATTATTAGTAATACGTCCAAAAGTGCCATGGTTAAGAAAAAAAGCACGGCTTCAAGTATGTCTGTTTTCATCCTTTTTTTATTATTTTGATAACCTTATACGTTCAGTATAGTATCATTTGGCCGTGTTGTCAAGTGTTTCATCCAGCCATTTGAAGCCTCCTGGCTTCAATTCATCAATAATAGCTTTGAGCTGGTACACTTCTGGGGTGTACTGTACCACTCTAATCCCTGTCATTTTAGGTAGTATTTCAATCCACTTCTTAGCTTCACACCACGTACATAGTCGGTGAAATTCTTGGTGATTTTTGATTATAGCCTGCATTTTGGACGTGTCCATATTTTTGAGCACGTCCACAAAGTTTGCGAATGGAGCTACAGTTTTTAGAGCCATTATTGTACTACACCTTTTTCTTCCCCTGGCAATCCGCCCCATTTGTCAATGTAATATTCTCGGTTTATTGCATAGCCGTTGTTTACGAGAGCCTTGATATCATCATCTTGTTTCATGGTTCGAGAGCCATAATGGTAGTAAAGTGCTTGATTTGTTTTTAGAGCCTTCAAGTGAGCTAGTTTGAGCCTGTAGTGATAATCATTGTCTTCGAAGTATGCAGGGTAGAAGTTTGGATCAAAGAATCCGACTGCTTCAATGGTTGATTTTTTAAGAGCAAAACAGGAAAATTCAGGTTCTTCATTTAGTTCGTGTTTCTTTGACACCTTGACCGTGTGGATGGTACAGGGTTCACTTATTTTTCCGCACACGTCTGTAGCTGTAATTAGGGCGCAGTCAGGCTTTAGTAGCTCCTCAATCATATTGTCTATTGTGTCTTTTTTGAGCACAATATCATTGTTCAATATCACAAATATTTCAGACTTCCAAACATTTTTTGCGTGCATAATACCGAAATTCCATGAGGCAGCACAGCCTAGATTTTCCGGAAAGCTGAAAGCCTCAATATCCTTATGTTTGGTCACAAATTGAAGCCATTTTTTTGTTTCTTCATCAGGTTTATTGTCAATCAGTATTATTTTGAACGGATATTTTGTTTTTATAGAGGCAACAGTTTCTTCGGTTAGCTTCAATAATCCATAGAATGGGATAATAATCGAGATTGGTTTGGATTTTAATATTTTTTCCATTGTTTTACTTCGCTCCAAAGTCGGTAGGCGCGACCATCATCCGAGTAATGCCATGATTTAGCATTAGTAGCCACGACAGGCCTTATTTTTAGGCTCTCGTAGATTTTAATTAGTAAATACTCATCATCTGCCGTATATCTCAAAGGTATAGTGTTCGGGCCAATATAGCCCGTGTAGTCCACCCGCATAAAGATACCTCTGGCGACCAGCAGGATACCCCCAGAAATGCCATCGACCTCTGGTGTGCCCACCAGTTGCCCGCGGGTTAAGTATGAGCGTTCCTTGTCATTGTGGTTATTGTAGTTATGTCCTATCGCCATATTGGCATTACCTCGGGCCGCATGCATACCTCCAACAAGTGGATAATTGCAGGCCAGCATTTTCTCTATTATGTCTGGGTCTGGTTCAACGTCCAAGTCCATCATAAAGAGCCAGTCATAATCCCCTTTCCTTGCAATTTCTATGCCTATCTGTCGGCCAAGTGCCGCTCTTTCTTCGCCAGTTGCACACCTATTCAGTTCCGGATATTGTCGCTCATCAACAAGCACAATAGTCTTATTTTTGTACGTGAGTGTATTTGCAAATTTCGGATACATCCAACGACAATATTCCTTATGATGAGTGTAAACCTGCACAACGAGTACTTTATCCATTTTAGTAAAATCCACAAACTTGTAATATTTTTTCGAGACGATGTTGATATGTATGCTCGGCTCTGATATGTGCAGCCCCTTGCTCACCTATCTTTTTTGCATACTCTGGATGATCTAGCAAAAATTGAATTTTAGTGTCGAGATCTTCCCATTTTTCATAGCTTATATAATCACTTTCACCATCAAATAAGTCGTCTTGGCCGGGTACTACATCACTCACGAGAGGTCTGCCAATGGACATCGCTTCGAAGAAGCGCATGTTCATATCATTATCCATAGAGCGGTTAAAAAGCACTTTGCATTGGCTTAGCAGTTTCGAGTAGGGAATGCCAGGTTCTGCATTGCTGCACAGCAATTTATATTTTTGAGCAATTTGATTGAGTAAAGTATTACGCTCAGGGTAGTTCGTGTTACCTAGGAAGCCAACATCATATAGGGTAGGTTCATTAGGCTGCAATTTATGCAGTTCAGGGTCAGCAGCCAAAGGAAGCCATGTAGTTTTTTCTTTGGGATATAGGCCAAGGAAGTTTTTTTGTGTCACAAAGATTTTATCGACAGCGTTATATTTTGCGAAATCTCGACCTTGGTGGATATGATTATCAATCTCTAGGTAACAGTTTACTGCGGTGGGATAGGTTATTAGCCTCGGACAGGGTTCAATGTTCAATATTAGGTCAGCACATGGCACACGTGCCTCTCCAACCCGAAATACACTCAATTTTGGGTCACGTTTTATGGCCATCTCAAAATAGCTAGCCGTGGTAAACGGATAGTATTTATAGTCGTAGTTTATTAGTATTCTCACTTTTATTCTTCTTCTACTTCATCTAATTCATCTTCCGAACCATCTTCTTCTTCATCTTTAACTGTGACGACTTCGATTTTTTTCGAGTTTCCTTTTTTGCCAACAAAAAATGGCAAACCACAAGATTTACACTTGTGCATGCCTGATTTTGTATCGTCTACTAGTCTATTACATCGTTTACATTTCATATTATTCCCCTCCTTTCTATTGTTTTTTAATAATCACATAAAATGACCAATTTGGGCATGCTGTGCCACTATCTATGATCTTTATTTCAGGATTCATAAGATTTCGAATCCAGATCATAAATGATTCAAGATTATGCTCAAAGTAGTGTCTATTGTGTGGATTTAGCTTCATTTCTTCATCTGAGGTATACGATTTTTGTGGATGTGTGTAGTCAACGTCAGGGTGGACGATAGCGATAATTCCACCTTTCCGGACACATCGGAGCCACTCTTTGAGTGTTTTTATTGGTTCTTCCATATGTTCTAAACTATGCATAGAGCTAATAAAGTCGAGCTCGCCATCTTTGAAAGGAAGTTTGTCGCCTCTTGCCAGAATTTCAGGATTTACTCTTTTATCTACATCAACCCGAACACAAACTGATGCAGGACTTCTCATCCCGCAGCCAATATCTGCACCAAAGCCAAATAACCATGGTATCAGTTTTTCGGCCTCGGTTAGCCACATTCCATCACTTTCGGTATCATAAGTTTTTGCTTTTTGGGGTGATACTTCTATCATTTTTTAGTTAGTGTATTTTGGTAGATATCTATCAATCTGGCTTTAATTGGTAGGGTAACATTTTTCCATGAGAATTTGGTGCGAATTATTTTACTCGTAGCTAGAGCTTTCGGTTTTTCTTCGGCTCTATGTTCAAATTGGTATCTCATTTCCTGAGCGAGTTGAACCAGATTTGGTTCAGCCCACTTTTTACCCTCCATGTATACGTATGGGTCACTTGCCATTACTTCTTTGTACTCTAGGAAGTGTACGCCGGGCAATGGTTTGCCCTTGTGGTCACGTAGAATCTCATTAGGAGCCCCATAGGCCGTAGTTATGACTGGTATACCGCAAGCAAGTGCTTCGAACAGCGGTAGACCCCATCCCTCGCCTCTAGTGGGAAATACTAGACAGTCGGCCATTGTGTAGAGCGATGGTAATTGATACTCGGGGATTTCTTGTTCTTTTACGTATACCTTAGCGGCGGTTTCATCACTTACTATGTTTTTAAGTTCCTCTTTGATTCCCTTATTCAAGCCTAAGTCTAAAGTTTTTACGATGAGACAAACATCCTCACCTTTTTTGAACTCAGATTGGAAAGTGGTAATAAGGTTATGGAGATTTTTTCGAGGGTACCACGCAGCATTTATTACAAATTTGAAGGTTTCCTTTGCATCAGTTTGCATAGGTGCGAAATCTGGGTGAAAATACTCAGGATTGATACCTTGGTGGATGATGTGAATAGGCACGTTTACGCCGGCCTTAACAAATTTATTTCTATCCCATTCAGTCGGTACCCAGAGTTCATCCATCATGTTGCAGTATGGCACCCAGCTTTCGGGTGCTTCCGTAGCCTCAAACTCACAATGCCCAATTTTATACACACCGGAATTTTTTATGAAATATGGCGCTTGGCCCCAGACGATTTGAGGCATAAACATATCGCCTCTAGTTTCGAATAATCCGTTGACTATTTCATCATCTGTAGCCTCCAATGAATCAAAAACTGTATCAATAGGCTCAACGAAGCACTTTACATTATTTTCGGTAAGTGCTCGGAGGTAGTTTCGTGCCACCAATGAGAAGCCGCTTGGTGAGTTGATTTTTGCCGTAAATAAGACCGGTGTTTGATAGTGGCTATTGAGAAGTGAGCCCCATCGTTCCTTAAAAGCTCCGGCATTTCTGGAAAAATTTTTGACGTACTCTTGGTATTCTTTTTCATTTTTTGGTGCTCCTTGCCACACTACTGCTAATTTATCTGTGGCATATATTTTGAAGCCATTTGACATTGCCTGCATACAGTAATTTGCGTCTTCAAAGATATCTGAGCCGAGAGTTTCCGGAATACCAAGTTTTGAGACGAGTTTTTTTGAAATTAAAGCGCACACCATTGGCACACAATCTACTTGTCGTGTTCCGGGGTATTGTCCTAGATAGTCCTCACCCATGCCATATCCAAGAGGTACAGCCGTATTAGGCGCGAAAAAACCTCCGTGAAAGTATATTTTTTTGCTAGGGTCGAGAATTAGTGCGGATATGACCCCCAAGTTATCGAGTCCTTTACTCGCTCTATATAGCGAGTCAATCCATCCGCCAAGGTGTCCAACAGTCTGACTATCAATACAAACAATGTCTCCATTTTCAAGCTTTATTGTTTTTAACATTTTTTAAGAGGAATTGACTGGCATAAAGACCATATCATTTTGCCTTTTCTATTTACTGAGGATCTGGAATTCCTGCGTAAATAAACGTGCCTGTTTCCTTGTCGTAGTTCAGCGCGGTGAAGAACTTCATAAAGCGGTTGATACCACTCATGTTAGTTCCTTCTGCGTATGTGTTCCACCATGTTTTTGCCTCAGCAGAAACATAGGCTCCTTTTGTGAAGTACAGCACAGCTTTGGTAAGTGTGTCGCGAACACCAACTTGGTAGTCGGACTTAGGATTATAAGGTTTTACCCTCATTCTCGCATAGTTCAAGCCTTTCCAAGCAGAGTATACGATGGTAGAAAACAGAGAACCTCTAGCGTCCAAAGACATTAAAGGCCCGGTTAATCTGGCCATTTTTTAGTTAATTCCTTTCTTCCCTATGGTTTTGTTAATTCTCACTTTGCCGTAGGGTTCGGCTCTGAGCTTGATTTTATGATATCACAAACTTTTTCATTTGTGCAACAGTCATTTTGTAAGAGATTTTATTTCGAAAAACTACCTTATTCCTTTTTGTCCTTAATTTCAGGCGCGATTGCCTTTTTTAGGACTTCAATAGCCTCTATAATTTTCAGGTGTGTTTCCCTGTTCGAGGTTATTTGTGAGCATACGTTATCAATTATTGCGAGAGCTTCTTCTTTTTCCATGATTTTATTTTACACCATTTTCGAGATTTTCAACTTTTGTTTGTAGCTTTTGCACGGCCCCATATAGTGCAGCAATTATTTGTCCTGAGTTCATATCTAAGCAGTCATCAATTTTTTCTTCTTTAATTATTGGCCTTGTCTTTTTTACTGTCTCAAATTCAAGCTCACCATGAACCATTTTTGGCTTTCCTGTTTTTGTTTTCTTTACTACACCAGTAATTTCTTCATATTCTTCAACTTCACCGGTATCAATTTTTTTAGTAAATGGGATAGGATTGGTAGATTTTGGAAACACTTTTTGAACATCCTGAGCGACCCAGCCTAATGAGTGCCTGTCTTTCACATTTTCTTCATTGTAAACACCATCGTCCCAGCCAAAATATTTAAGAGGTAATTTTTTTACTATTTCATAACATCTATCAAGGTCAGCAAGCACAATATCCTTTTTTATTCTTTTATCAGAAACTACAGTCCACAGTCCACTAGCTCCGGGCTTTCCTGCGCTGTCGCTTACAACTTCAAGTTTATAGTTTGGAGTAACAGTTCCTATTCCAACATTTCCACCTACTTTTAAGAACAATACCGAATTTGACGAGAAGTTCCTTCCAATGACAAAATTTTGTGCTGATGTTAGGGTTTGATATATTGCTTGTGTAGAAGCTCCATTAAACATCATGCCAAAAGCATCATTTCCATCAGCTCTCAGTACTTGTAGAGAAGCTTGATGGTCTGAGGTACGTCTGTCATATATTGTAATTCCGCGTGAAGTTGTTGATATTGAGTTTGATATATCTATTCCAATGGCTGAGGCATAGTTCCCAGTAGGTGTAGACAAGACAATAGTATGCGGGTATGACCCAAAGAAGCTCGTAGGCGATGAATTATCAATTATTCTGTGTGAGAATCTTATAGCTCCGGCAACATCGAGTGAGTTGTATGGATTATCCTTTCCAAGTCCAACATAGCCTCCAACTGACATTTTTTTAGGTAGCGTTAGGTCGCCGGATGGCCCAAGTCCTAATAGCCTTAGAATTGAAGCAGGATAACAGGAAGCTCCAAAATATTGCGAGGAAATATAATCCGGTATACGAATTGTATCGGTAGCTGATTTTTGTATATCATCCCAGTAGATAATCATTGTCGGGTTACTAGCCAAATATAGCTGCAAATAACGAAGAAGGCCATAGGAACGAATGGGAAATCGGAGCTCATCGTAATATATTTTTGTGTTTTCATCAAAGTACTTCCAATTATACATACCATCAGCAAATTTTCCTCTATTAGCTTGCTGACTAGCTGTTCGGGGATTATATGGGTAATAGTATTTTGTGACTACCCTTCCTTGATTTCCTGCAAGTTTATACCTATCAGGATTTTGCGGATATTCAATATGATTATTCCAAAATCGCTCCTTATACTGCTTAAAAATGAACAAATGTCCTATTTTTCCTCTTGCGGTAATTCCAATAACTGGATAGATTTGAGAATATGGAAATTCAATAACTTGTTCTTCATATGTTACCTCTATTTCAACTTTATGGAGTCTCATTTCCGTAAATCCTTCGGTAAATGTTTGAGAATCACACATAAAATTAAGTTGTTCTCCATCTCTATCTTCATTAAATAAGGCAGTTCTTAGTATCGGAACAATATATGGTCTGCTAGGATAGCACACTGCAAACATGTGGCTTATAACTGTCCACGTCCACCCCCCAGCAGGAGCAGTAAGATCTTCGTATTCGTTCCATGCTGGCGCATCTAAATTAGAACTACACAAAATGCGTGCTCGAACTCCACTTATTGCGCCGCCAGACGTTGGTGAATTTGTACCGCCTGCCTGTATGTGATGAGATTCATAAAAGTAAGTTTCATACCCATATGTTTCGTCACTTCCGTCAAACACGTTTTCTGGATTTATCCAGTCATAATAAGGACTCTCAAGTGGTATATTTGACGCGTTGAAATAGTAGGTAGATATTTTTGTAGCCACATCTTAATTCTACAACCACTCCCCTCCCCTATCGAAAAATATATTGATTTTAGATTTTTCGTGCCTAGAAAAACAATTTTATAAGGATAGCTACGATAGGGGAGGGGAGTGGGGGAGTGCTGTTTTTTATTTTAAGATGTAACAATGTTATTTGCATTTACGGTTCCAGTTCCGCTATCGGTAATTTGTGCAGTTGCATTGTTATATACTTGATTTGAACTCAATATATTTTTACTTGATGCAGCATCGGTAATTTTTATTCCAGTTCCGTCACATGAGTATATTACGTTATTTGAAATTACATTATGGTCTGAATTTATGAGATGAATTCCGTCATATGCAAGCCCAATTATTTCATTGTTTGATATTATATTTCGGTTACTTTCCTCTAGAGATATCCCTCCATAAGATTCACCAGCATTTACGATATGATTATTACTAATAATCCAATTATTTGAAGTCGTACAGACGAAGGCATAATCAGCGCAGTCTTGTATCGTATTTTCGTAGCACTTTGTTTTGTCTGAATTTCCATAATCGTAAACAAGTGCCGTTGCACACAGCTTTGCCAGATTATTTCTTATGAGTATATGATCTGATGACTCAAGCCCAACACAATCTCCGCCAAGCATGTAAAAATAGCAGTTTTCTACACTACACTGTATTGAATCCTTAAGGTAAAATGCATTGACAATTTCAATACTTCTACAGTTTATTATATTGCACCTTGAGCAATATTCGACATATATTGCATGTGGTCTCTCGTATTGGACTCCAGTAGTTGTAAACTTACAGCGCTCAATTATTACATCATCGCAGTATTTTACTTCTATATTTTTCCACCCTGCCAGGTTTTGCAATCCCTCAAAGTTTATTCTTGATATTGTAATATTTCTTTTATGGGTTCCTGATGTTCCTATAATTTTTATGTGATACGCATTTGATGAAAACTTCACTGTTACAAGATCATCATCTTCTCCAAGTATTTCAACATTTGAATATATAGTTAGATCTGTACTAAGTGTATATATTCCAGCTTTTATTAGGATAGTTCCACCGCCGCAACTATTTACGTAATCAATAGCGTTTTGTATTGATATTGTGTCTCCATTCCCTGCCAAATCAACGATAGCTTTATAAGTTCTTGCTGTAGGATACAGTAGAGAGTTTCGAGCAGAGTACGGTAAATGATCTATTTCAGTTTGTAATCTATGGGCCCCCAATGAGTAATCAGCGCCCATATGTGCGTTTGGATTCTCATCATGCCCCTCAATATATGCCTGTATTGATTGTTCAATTCTTTGAACTGAATCGGCACTTTTAGCTAGATTTCCCCAACATACTACAGTCATTTATATTGCACCTCCTTGTGGATATTGTGTTGATATCGTTGATCCATCAGGCATAATAGTAGGCTCCCAATACTTTTCAACTTCATCACAAAAGGGATCATTAATTTTTGCTTCACCAGAATAAAAAGGATATATATTGTCGAACCATAAATCACCTGTGACATCATTTAATTCTATCTCAATTTGCCAACGCCCGCGTATTCCGATCTTGCTTGTAATAGTTTGTATCTGAGTTGCCCAATCGCTTACGAGCGGGATATCAATTACTTCATAATTTAGTATATTTTGGCCTTGATAATACCTTGTCCAAATAAAATTAACATGGCAATATGGATTTGGCCCTGTTGCTGTAAGATTGCTTTTTCTGCTGAGCTGGAATGTGGCTGGAAAATTAACTCGTGTAGCATTATATTGGGTAACTAGAGCATAGTTTGCAGGGTCTGCGACGTGTATATTGCCAATCAAATATTGGTGGTAAATAGAGGGTACTGCATTACCTCCAATAGCGTGTTTTATGCGCCAACTTTTATCCTGTACATAGAGGTTATACCCATTTTGTCCAACAATATCTCCCGCAGCAGTCCACACTGCTTTTTCTTCTGTGGTAAAAAACGACCATGCATAAGCTATTTGAAACAGGTAAGTGACTTCTTTGAGTGTGAGTTTTTGTTTTCTAGTCAAAAATCGAGGATTTTTTCCAACATTACACAAGACTGATATATCATACATTTTGAGAGTTTTGTTATATATGATCTCCAATCCTGCAGGAATTGTGATACCCATTAATAGAGCCATAGCTCTATTTTATACCGTCTACAACGCTAGGGGAAACTTTTGAACTAACCAAACTTTGTAGAATTTGTGAGCCTGCATAGCCTCCTAGAAAGGCGGTCATAGGGTCATTATCGACAATATATCCGGCAATCGCACCTAATATCATGCCTCCAATACAGCCAAGGTATAGCTGGCCCTCTTTAATATGGGGAATTGCAATTTTATTATCTTTCAGAGTATCTTTGACAAATGCGCCGATTGCTCCGCAAGCCAATAGTACTGGCCAATCAGGATTAAACAACATGAATTTAAGTGTAATATACCACGAACAATATCGCAACTACCATTGAACAAGAACTAACTATAAGTATAAGGCGGTGGTGTCGTAATAGTAATGTCACCAGATTGATGTATTGTAGAGCCTTTTTAACTCTTATAAGACAATATAAATAGGGGAACAAGGAACCTAAACTCTACATTGTCGACCACAATGCATCAAAATATCTTCGATACTCATTAGCTACTTCTCTGCCTTTAATTAGTGCTGAAGATTCATTGTTAACAGTAATAGCTCTTTCTGAGAGATTATGTGAGCCTAAAATCACTTCATCATCATCAAATATAAATAGTTTAGCGTGGGTA
>JBAYMP010000052.1:0-13464 GCA_041663505.1 Bacteroidales bacterium
AAAACATTATAAAACCGGAGAGGTTATACCTCAGCAACTTATCGATAAAATTGTAAATTCCGGTAAGTATGGTCAAGGCTTTGCTACTACAGAGTTAGTCGCAGCAGCACTTCTGGATATGGATTATCATATTTTAAAAGAGATCCCGGCTAATTTCGATGTCCTTGCATTTGAATCCAAGGTTCTTGGCGATAGAGGGCTTATTCCTCAGATTCCTCCCCGTTACAGAAGTACCTATTTCAACCATACCTTTACAGGAGGATATACTGCTGGTTATTATTCATATATATGGGCAGAAGTTCTGGATAGCGATGCTTATCAGGCCTTTGTGGAGACTGGAGACATCTTCAATAAAGAGATAGCTACAAAATTCAGAAAGGAGATATTGGAGAGGGCAGGCCAGGATGAAGCGATGACTCTCTATGTAAACTTCCGTGGTAAGGAACCGGGAATCGATCCATTGTTAAAGAACAGAGGATTGAAATAGTTACAGAATCAAATTGTAATAAACCTCTCAGAATACTTTTTTAATTGGCGTTCCGGTCATGCTGCTATTTCTGGAAGTGGGAACGATTTTTGTCGTCTTTTGGAGTACTTCATTTAAGCCCATTGCCTGGCTCTTGTCTCGCTTATAGTTCAGGGAACATCCGTGTATTTTATGGTTCAAAAGTTAAAATTAGTTTCGCAGTAAATACTATCTTTGCAATCATATAAATTTTAACTTAAATAAATGACTGACTTCTGGCAGACGATTGGTACTCTGATCGTCGATTTTAGCAACTGGATCTGGGGCATGCCCCTTTTTGTTTTATTAATAGGCGGGGGGCTCGGTTTCCTGATATATTCCGGATTTGTACCATTTAGGTATTATGGAAGAGCACTTAAATCCTTAAAAACCAAGGAAAACGATGCTCCGGGTCAGATAAGCTCATTTGAAGCTTTAACTAGTGCAATAGCAGCTACAGTAGGAATGGGGAATATTTCAGGAGTGGCCGTAGCGATAACAATGGGAGGACCGGGAACAATTTTCTGGATGTGGGTTAGTGCTGTAGTAGGTATGGCAACTAAATTTTTTGAAGGTACTTTAACAATAATGTTCAAAGGAAAAGACTCCGCAGGAGAGGTACAGGGAGGTCCAATGTATATGATTACAGAGGGTCTGGGAAAGAAATGGAAACCACTTGCTATTTTTTTCTCTGTATTTGGACTTATAGGAACTTTGTGCCTTATGCAGGCAAATCAACTGACAGAAGCTTTGATTACCGTCTTTTTTGTTCCAAATGGAATAGAAAGCACATTCACTCTTAAACTTATTATTGGAATTGTCATTTGCCTTATTGTTGCAGTTGTTGTTCTGGGCGGTATTCAAAGAATATCCAAAGTTTCTGCAAAGCTCGTTCCGGCTATGGTAGCTTTTTATTTTGTTTTGGTTGCATATATAATTGTTACAAATCTATCGGTAGTTCCGAATGTTTTTGCTTCAATTTTCTCAGAAGCATTTCAGTTTAAGGCTGGCTTGGGAGGCCTGGCCGGTTCTGCAATTGTTATCGGTGCCAGAAGAGCGGCTTTTGTAAATGAAGCCGGCGTGGGAACTGCTTCTATGATGCACGGAGCTTCCAAAAACACAGAACCGGTCAGAGAGGGGCTGGTGGCAATGATTGCTCCTTCTATAGACTCAGGATTGGTTTGCACTCTTACAGCATTGGCAATACTAATAAACGGTCAGTACGAGGTTAATCAACTCCAGGGAATTCAGATGGCATTGAATTCTTTTCAGGTGTCAATTCCGGGAGTGGGACACTACCTCTTGATGATTATGGCTATTGTCTTCGCATTTTCTACAATGTTTTCCTACTCATATTACGGAGTTAAGTGTACCAACTTTCTTTTTGGAGCAAAGTTCTCCCACTATTACAACTATTTCTTTCTCGCAGGGTTGGTCGTAGGTTCGGTTATAACTCTTGATGTTGTTGTGGGAGTTATTGACAGTGCATATGCCCTTATGGCTATACCTACCATGTTTACGCTTATAATGTTAGCTCCTAATGTGAAAAGGGAGATGAAAAAATATTTTGCAAAAAAATAAATTTTATGAATCCGGAAGAATTGATATCGGTGAAATTAAAAGAGGCTGTCTCTACTCTTTACAACTTTGAACCAGGGTCGAATCTATTTCAGACCCAGGCTACAAGGAAGGAGTTCGAGGGGGATATTACAGTTGTTATGTTCCCATTATTGAAAATCTCCAAGAAATCACCAGAGGAGACTGGAAATGAGATTGGTAATTATCTGCTAAGTAATTCCGTTGAAATTGAGTCCTTTAATGTAGTAAAAGGGTTTCTGAATATAAAACTCTCTCAAAAATACTGGTTTAACAATTTTAAAACAATAGCTTCCACTCCTGATTGGGGACAGGCGCCACCATCTGGGAAATGTGTAATGGTTGAATTTTCTTCTCCAAACACAAATAAACCATTACACCTTGGTCATATTAGAAACAATCTTTTGGGATGGTCTGTTGCCAAACTTCTGGAGGCAAACGGACATAAAGTAATAACCGTAAACCTTGTAAATGACAGGGGAATACATATTTGCAAATCCATGCTTGCCTGGTTGAAGAGTGCAAATGGCGAGACTCCTCAGAGTTCAGGAATAAAAGGTGACCATCTGGTTGGAAAGTACTATGTTGCCTTTAATAACAAATTTAAAACAGAAGTAGAAGAGCTGAAGCAAAAGGGGCTTTCGGATGAGGATGCAGAAAAAAATGCTCCTATATTAAAAGAGGCTCACCAGATGCTGGTTAAATGGGAAAGAGGAAATAAAGATGTTGTAAGACTATGGAAGATGATGAACTCCTGGGTTTACGAGGGATTCGATGTAACATATAAAAAATTGGGAGTCTCGTTCGATAAAACATATTACGAATCCCAAACATATTTGCTGGGTAAGTCCTTGGTAAATGAGGGGTTGAACCGGGGAGTCTTCTTCAAAAAGGAAAATGGTTCTGTCTGGTGCGATTTGAGCGGTGATGGTCTGGATGAAAAGTTACTTCTCAGAGCAGACGGAACATCTGTCTATATGACTCAAGACCTTGGTACTGCTCATCAAAGATTCTCCGAATATAAACTGGATGAGCATATATATGTTGTAGGCAATGAACAAAATTACCATTTTCAGGTTCTCAAGTTGATTCTCAAGAAACTTGGTTTCGATTGGTCAGACTCAATATTCCACCTCTCTTATGGAATGGTTGAGTTGCCGGAAGGAAAGATGAAGTCCAGAGAGGGAACAGTGGTCGATGCAGATGATCTGATTGACGCAATGGTGGCTACAGCCAGAGAGACCTCACTCGAGCTTGGGAAGCTGGAGAATATGGACGAAGAGGAACAAAATCAGCTTTTTGAAATGCTTGGTATAGGAGCGCTAAAATACTTTATAATGAAAGTCGACCCAAAAAAGACAATGCTTTTCGATCCCAAGGAGTCTATAGATTTCAATGGTAACACTGGCCCTTTCATCCAATATACCCATGCCAGAATCAAGTCAATACTGAGAAAGGCCAAAGATATGGGTGTCGAACCGCTGTTGAATAATTCATTGATGAATGATAAGGAGATAGAGATGATAAAATTACTTAATATCTTCCCGGAAAAAATTCTCGAAGCAGGCAAAGAACATTCACCGGCAATTATTGCCAATTATGCATATGATTTAGCCAAAGAGTTCAATCAGTATTATCACGAGGTCTCAATCTTAAGAGAAGAGAACAGTGGTATAAGATCTCTAAGGCTTGTGTTAATTGATTCAATAGCGAAGGTACTATCAAAAGCTATGAGTATTCTTGGAATTGTCCTGCCCGAGAGGATGTAAAATGAATATAAAATCGGATAGCTTTATTCCTACCTCTAAAAAGGAGGTCGAGGCACTGGGATGGGATTATATAGATGTAATACTGTTTTCTGGTGATGCCTATGTAGACCATCCATCTTTTGGGACTGCAGTAATTGCCAGGGTTTTGGAGAGAGAAGGGTACAGGGTCGCAATTGTTCCACAGCCAAACTGGAGAGATGATTTAAGAGATTTCAAAAAACTGGGAGTGCCAAGATTGTTTTTTGGAGTCAATGCAGGGGTAATGGATTCGATGGTAAATCATTACACTGCAAACAAACGACTCAGAAGTAATGATGCTTATACTCCGGATGGCAGAGCGTCTCAAAGACCAGATTATGCCGTAAAAGTCTATTCGAATATATTAAAAGAGCTTTACCCTTCAGTTCCTGTAATTATCGGCGGAATTGAGGCCTCGTTGAGAAGAGTTACCCATTATGACTATTGGCAGGACAGGCTTATGCCTTCGATACTTGTCGACTCGAAAGCAGATATATTGGTGTACGGAATGGGGGAGAAGTCAATTGTCGAGATTGCACGAATGATTGGCTCAGGGGCATCGTTGGAGGAGGTTAAAACTCTGCCTCAAATTGCCTACATTGCAGATTATGAAGATAATGGTTTGGTAGATAGAATTTTGTTACACTCTTTTGAGGAGTGTACACAGAGCAAAATTGCGTTTGCGGAGAACTTTAACCAGATTGAAAGAGAGTCAAATTCATATATTGCAAGGCACCTAATTGAACCATATATGGACAAATATGTACATATCAACTCTCCGTATGAAGCTCAAACTATCGAAGAGATTGATTCATACTGGGATCTTCCTTTCACCAAACTTCCGCACCCCAGATATATAGGAAAACACATTCCTGCCTATGAGATGATAAAATTCTCGATAAATACGCACAGAGGATGTTTCGGATCCTGCAGCTTCTGCACAATTTCCGCACACCAAGGCAAATTTGTGCAATCTCGGTCAAAAGAGTCAATTCTGAAAGAGATAGGAAAACTAACTGAAATGGAAGAGTTTAAAGGGAATATATCTGATGTGGGTGGTCCAACGGCAAATATGTACTCGATGAAAGGTAAAGATATGACAATATGTAAAAACTGCAAAAAGGAGAGTTGTATATATCCGAAAATTTGTTTCAACCTTAACCACTCTCATGACGAACTTTTGGATCTGTATCAGAAAATAGGCTCTGTCCCAAAGGTAAAGAGAGCCTTTGTAGGAAGCGGCATAAGATATGACCTTTTTCTGAACGGAGAGGGCTACCTGGATGAATCTGGAAAGAGGTACTTAAGAGAGGTTATTGTAAAACACACCTCCGGAAGGTTTAAGGTAGCTCCTGAGCACACGGAGGAACACGTTCTGAAGGCAATGGGCAAGCCTTCGTTCAAATCCTTCACCTTTTTAAAGGAGGAATTTGAAAGGATTGTCAATAAAGAAGGTCTAAAGTATCAACTGGTTCCATACTTTATCTCCAGCCATCCCGGCTGTAAACTTTCTGATATGAAAGCTCTCTCTCTGAACCCCGGTTTAAAAGGGATTATCCTTGAACAAGTGCAAGATTTTACACCTACTCCTCTGACAAGATCTTCAGTTGCATTTTACACACATTTGGATCCTAAAACATTGAAAGACATATTCGTAGAAACAAATCCTGTAAACAAACAAAAACAGAAACAATTTTTTTTCAATAAAAAATGAAAAAAGACAAAGAATACAAAAAAATTGCATTATAATTGCAACCCAAAATCAAATTCAGAACAGTTTTTTAGTCATGGAGAAGAGAAATTCATCAAAAGAAAAAGTAACAATATCGCAAAAAAATTCCAAACGAAGGGCTGTAATAAGCTATGCAAACTTAAGTCCAGAACTTATGACTGCATTTAAGGAGAAATATCCGAGAGGGTATGCAGACTACATGGGAGATATATTTAAAGTAGACAAACCTGACGGAACATTCTTCTATGCTATCTCTTTAGAGGTTCCCGATGCGATATATCTGGTGAAAATTGATGTGAAAATAGACGATTATGAGGATGCTGAACAGGGTTTATTCGGTGGGGGGAACAACGATGAGGAAGGAGAAGAACCTGACGAATTTCCGGATGACAATACCGAATCCGCTTTTGCAGAAGATGAAGAGACCGACGAATAGTTGTCGGGAGCATAAATGTTTATACAGGCTGGGTTTCAATTCAGCCTTTTTTTGTACTTTCGTCGATTGATATATGCATTATGAAGAGACTCATCAGAGATATTTCAAAATGGTTGCTGAGTTTACCGGAAAGCAGAATGCTGTTTTTCCTCGCCACGTTTGTTGGACTCTGCAGTGGATTTGCAGCAGTCTTTCTTAAATATGCCATCAACTTTTTTGCCTGGATTTTAAAGGGGTGGTTTAACACCCCTCATGAGAGCTTTTTATTTCTTGTTTACCCGGGAGTTGGAATGCTCCTGGTTCTGCTTTTTGTGAAATATGTTATCAAAGACAACATAGGGCACGGAGTAACTAAAGTACTTCTTGCAGTTGCAAGAAACGAGTCCAAGATAAAGAGACACAATACCTGGTCTTCCATTGCTGCCAGTTCGGTAACGATTGGCTTTGGAGGTTCGGTCGGAGCCGAGGCACCAATCGTTTATACAGGGGCAGCTATAGGATCCAATCTGGCAAGAGTGTTGGGACTATCTTACCGGCATATGACAATCCTTCTTGGATGTGGAGCAGCAGGTGCTATAGCTGGCATATTCAAAGCTCCGTTATCCGGAGTACTTTTTACTTTAGAGATTTTGATGTTCAATATTTCCATGACATCAATTGTTCCTCTGCTTGTCTCTTCTGTTACTGCAGCCACCGTCTCTTTCTTCTTTTTGGGTGATGCAGTTGTTTTTAGCAATAGCATTGAACAATTTAATCTGGGGAATATTCCTTACTATATTCTGCTCGGAATAATTTGCGGTTTCACCTCTCTCTATTTTATCAGAACATCGTTAAAGATGGAGGATAAAATCAATGGCATTGTCAATCCCTACAAAAGATGGCTTATCTCTGCAATCTCTTTGGGTCTCCTTATATTTCTCTTCCCCCCCTTATATGGCGAAGGCTATGAATCATTGACTGCATTACTGAATGGAGACGTTGAGAGGGCAATTGGAACAACAATCTTTTCCAATCTCTTCACCAACCATTGGGCAATTCCGATTTTCTTTTTACTGGTCGCTCTATTGAAGGTTTTTGCAATGTCCTTTACAAATGCAGGAGGCGGAGTTGGCGGTACCTTTGGACCTACCCTGGTTGTAGGGGGTATTATGGGTTTTGTTATTAGCAGGGTTATAAATCTCTTAGGATTTCACGAAGTTCCTGAATCGAATTTTGCACTCGTAGGTATGGCAGGGTTGATGGCAGGAGTGATGCAGGCTCCTTTGACCGCTATTTTTTTAATTGCAGAGATTTCCGGTGGTTATGTACTGCTGCTGCCCTTGATTATTACTTCGGTAATTTCATTCGTAACTATCAGGTCTTTTGAATCCTACTCGATATATACAAAAAGAATAGCAAAGCAGGGCGATCTTCTCACACACGACAGCGATAAGGCTGTTCTGACCCTCCTGAAAACATCGGATCTCATCGAGAGTGACTTTGTATGCATAGAACCGGAGAAGTATCTGGCCGACCTTATTGGAATTATTTCACAATCAAAGCGCAATATTATCCCTGTGGTAGATGGTGCCGGAAGATTGCATGGTATTATTTTACTGGACGACATTCGTCATATTATGTTTGACCGGGATAAGTACCATACAACAGAGGTATCTCAGATTATGAAAGAACCACCGGATATTGTGCATGAAGATGAAAAAATGGACTCGGTGATGAAAAAATTTGAAAGAAGCGAGGCCTGGAACCTACCAGTTTTAGATAGATCCGGAAAATATAAAGGTTTTGTATCGAAGTCAAAAATATTCTCTTCATACAGAGAACAATTACAACAAGTATCACATGAATAAACTTTACATCGATTTTATCAGCAACCATATCGGGGTTTACATATGGCAGGTGGAGCATTGCATAGAGCTCTTTGAAGAGGGATCAACCATCCCTTTTGTTTCCAGATACAGAAAAGAGAGAACCGGTGCGCTTAATGAGGTACAGGTTACTGAAATTAAGCATTATCATCAAAAATTTGAAGAGCTGGAAAAAAGAAAACTTGCAGTAATTAAAAGTATTGATGAGCAGGGAAAACTTACCGATGAGTTAAGGAGGGAGATTGAAAAATGTCTGGACCCCAATAAGCTTGAGGATATCTACCTGCCATACAAACCAAAACGCAGGACAAAAGCCAGTATAGCAAAAGAGAAAGGGCTGGAGCCCCTGGCGGATAAAATTTATAAACTCTCGTTGAAAGACTGTGAAAAGGAGGCAATCTCATTTGTAAATGAAGATGTAAAGAGCATTGAGGAGGCACTTTCTGGTGCAAGGGAGATCATTGCAGAATGGATCAGCGAAACTCCAAAAATCAGGGAAGATCTCAGGAGTGAATATATTAAGAGGGCCAAGATAATTTCGAAGCAACAAAAGGGAATTGAAGAGGAAGAGGCCAGCAAGTATAAAAATTACTTCGATTTTACCGGTAACATTAATAATATTCCATCACACAGGCTGCTTGCAATTCTTAGAGGAGAAAAAGAGGGACAACTGACAATTAAGCTGGAGGTGGACTCTGAACAGTCAACAGACATTATAAGAAGAAGTGTTCTTAAGAACGGGAACATTGCAAGCAAGAGTAATCGTGATCAGATGGAGACGGCCATCCAGGACTCTTATAAAAGACTTTTGAACCCCTCTATAGAAAACGAGACAATCAGAACAGCAAAAGAGAGAGCAGACCTGGAGTCCGTTAAAGTTTTTGGTGAGAATCTGACTGCTCTTTTATTAGCCCCGCCAATTGGCCAAAAACGAGTTTTGGCTCTGGACCCCGGTTTCAGAACAGGCTGCAAAGTTGTATGTCTGGATGCACAGGGTGCTCTTTTGCACAACGATACCATATTTCCTCATCCCCCTTCAAATGACAAGATAAACTCGATGAAGAAAATTTCCAATCTTATTGAATCGTATAAAATAGAAGTGATAGCCATTGGAGACGGTACTGCAAGCAGAGAAACCGAGGCATTTATTAAAAAAATCCCCTTACCTAAGGGTATACAAGTCTTTTCGGTTAGTGAAGATGGAGCCTCTATTTACTCCGCCTCGCCAATCGCCAGAGAGGAGTTCCCGGATTACGATGTTACAGTCAGAGGTGCAGTCTCAATAGGGAGAAGAGTAATGGATCCTCTTGCCGAGTTGGTCAAAATAGACCCCAAGTCTTTAGGAGTGGGTCAGTATCAGCACGATATAGATCAGAATCTGCTAAAAGAGATGCTGGATAATACAGTTGTCAGTTGTGTGAACAGAGTTGGAGTTAACCTCAATACAGCAAGCAAGCACCTTTTGGGTTATGTTTCTGGTATTGGCCCTTCGATTGCACAAAACATTGTAGAGTTAAGAAATGAAAAAGGTCCGTTTAAATCGAGGCAGGAATTACTTAAAGTTAAAAGATTGGGCAGTAAAGTGTTCGAACAGTGTGCCGGTTTTTTGAGAATTCCGGACGCAATAAACCCTCTTGACAACTCTGCAGTGCATCCCGAAAGATACGAACTGGTAGAGAAAATGGCAAAGGATATTGGCAGAACAGTTTCTGAGCTTGTCAGGGAAGAAACAAAAAGAGGTGAACTCGATATTAAGAAATATGTATCTGAAGATGTAGGATTGCCAACGCTTAATGACATTATGGAGGAGCTGGCCAAGCCGGGCCGAGATCCCCGTCAGACGGCTAAGGTATTGGAATTTGCGGCCGATGTACAAACAATAGACGATCTCAAAATAGGAATGGTTATACCAGGAATAGTAACAAACATAACCAATTTTGGGGCATTTATAGACATTGGAATTAAGCAGGATGGCCTTATTCATATATCCCAGATGGCAGACAAATACATCTCCAATCCGTCTGAAATTGTTAAATTACAACAGCATGTAAGCGTTAGAGTGATTGATGTGGATCTTAAGAGGGGGCGTATACAACTGAGCTTGAAACAAGTATAAAATTTTAGTTGACATTGTTAATAGATTTTTGTCTCTGTGCAATAATCACCCCTGCAACAACTATTACAATACCAACTATTTTTCTGCTACTCATTCCCTCCTGACCCAGCATAAAAGCGCCTAAGGCAGATACGACCGGCACCATGCTTGTAAATATATTTGATCTGGTAATACCAATTGCCTTGACAGAGTTTACAAAGAGTACGAATGCCAGCGCTGAACAGAATACTGCCAAATAAAGCAGAGGCTTGAGAATATCTATATTCAGGAAGGTGCCAAAAGAGAATGTTACTGAGTCGTTATATAAGAACAACGGGAAGAAATACAATGCTCCCAACAGGTTCTGATAAGTTACAATCGTGTAGCTGTTATATTTGCCGGTTAGCTGTTTTACCACAACAGCGTAGCCAACTGCTGCAAATACTGCTAAAAACAATAGCAAAACTCCTATTGAATGAGAAAAATCCAATCCTCCCTTTTCAAATACAATCATAAGGATTCCCGGAAGTGTAATCAAGATGCCAAAAATATTAAAACCGGTAATTTTTTCATTGTAGAATATTTTTCCTGCAAATAGGGCAAATATTGGTATTGTGGATATTATTATTGAACCTAAAGTAGGAGAGTTTACAATTTTTAGTCCGAAAGTCTCGCCGATAAAATATATAAATGGTTCAAGGAGAACAAGAAGCAAAAACCATCCCCAATCTCTTTTTGCTACTGGTTCCAGCTTTTTGGCAGTTAATGAAACTATCAGTAAAATTATTGCAGCAAAAGACACTCTTAAAAATATCAGAGAGAACACAGGCAAACCTTGCTGAAGAAGCGAATTTGTCCATATAAACGAGAACCCCCAAAGAATAACGGCTGTGGTTACAGAGAGGTAGGGAATAAATGCCGGACTATGTTTCATAATCGAATAGAAGCTTCATTCCCCCCTTTTTACCTGTAAGTTTTCCATCTTTCACAACTTGAACACCGTTAACGAAAGTGTGGACAGGTGTAGAACTGAAGACTCTTTCATTAAATGGGGACCATCCACAAAAATATGCAGGATTTCTGGTTGTAAAATCATCAGTTTTATTTGGGTTAAAGATGAGTATGTCTGCAAAATAACCCACTCTGATAAATCCTCTATCTATGATTTTAAAATTTGTCGCGGGAGAGTGAGACATTCTGTCTACCACCTCATATTGTGAAAAACACCCCTTTTTATGGAGATCCCACATTATTTGGAAACTATGCTGTATCAGCGGCAATCCGGATGGTGCGTTTCTATAGTTCCTGTCCTTCTCTTCACGAGTATGAGGTGCATGGTCTGTGGCTACAACCCGGATAACACCCTCTTTAACGGCAGAGATCAGCGCTTCTCTGTCACTTTTCTCTTTTATAGAAGGATTGCACTTCATTTTACTCCCCATTAACGGATAGTCGTCACTATCCAGAAGCAAGTAATGGACACAAATTTCACCGGTAATACCGGGGTTAATTTTCTGAGCTTCATGTATAAGTTCAATCTCCTCAGCTGTACTGATATGCAGTATGTGTAACCTGGAGTTGTGCCGGATAGCCAAATCAATTGCTTTTTTTACAGAGAGTATGCAAGCCTCCCTGCTTCTTATATTCTTGTGTTCCCAGAAAGGAATATCATCTCCATACTTCGCAATGGCCTGCTCCATATTTTTTTGTATCAGAGACTCTTCTTCACAGTGGGTGGCTATTAATAGGGGGGAGTCAGAGAAAATTTTTTCGAGTGAATCCGGGTTGTCGACAAGCATATTGCCGGTTGATGAGCCCATAAACACTTTTAATCCGCATATTTCATGAGGGTCTGCATCCATATATTCACTATAATTATCGTTACTTGCCCCCAGATAAAAGGCCCAGTTAGCATATGAGGTCTCGCAGGCTATAGCGTTCTTATGTTCCAAAGCGGTTTTTGAGGTTGCAGGAGGTGTATTGTTAGGCATATCCATAAATGATGTAACTCCACCAAGTACAGCCGCCGCGCTTTCACTGTTTATATTACCCTTATGAGTACTCCCGGGCTCTCTGAAATGAACCTGATCATCAATTATTCCCGGAACAATTACCAGTCCTGTTGCGTCAACGATTTCCTCTGCATCCGGAAGCCGATCATTCTCCCGGTAAATGCCGGAAATCCGGTTACCAACCAGAAAGAGGCTACCTGTAAATGATAGCCCCTCGTTTATTATCATTCCATTTTTAATAAGAGTAGTCATAAGTTATCTTGGTCTTATCTTTCTAAACTTCATTTTGATCACACCCCAAAATGCCTCTCCGAATATGCCGCTGCTCATTTTAGAGGTTCCCTCTTTCCTGTCCACAAATATTATGGGCACCTCTTGTATTTTATATCCCAATTTGTAGGTATTGTACTTCATCTCAATTTGAAATCCATACCCTTTCATTTGAATTCTGGACAGATCTATTCTCTCCAGTACCTCTCTTTTGTAACATTTAAAACCGGAAGTCGTATCGAATACTTTCATTCCCAATGCTTTCCTTACGTACATAGAGGCATAATATGACATAATCACTCTTCCTATAGGCCAGTTTATTACGCTTATTCCATTACAATATCTTGACCCTATTACCAAATCTGCACCTTCCGAACAGACTTTGTACAACCTGGATAAATCATCGGGATTATGAGAAAAGTCTGCATCCATTTCAAAGACATAATCATATTTATGTTCAATCGACCAGTAAAAACCAGTCATATAGGCTGTTCCCAAGCCAAGTTTACCACTTCTTTGTATGAGAAAGAGAGAATCTGGGTGCTTTACTTGTAAACCTTTCACAATTCCAGCAGTCCCGTCAGGCGAACCATCATCAACTATAAGAATATGAAAACCCTCCTCTTTGGCAAAAATCGCAGTTATTATTTTTTCTATGTTCTCTTTCTCATTATAGGTGGGAATGATAACGATCTTGCTTGAAACCATCTTTATTATTTATTGTTGGCAAATTTATAAATAAATATTCAATATTTTTAGTTCTTTTATAAGTACAATATTATTAAAATATTCTTGATTAGAAGGATATAATACATATCTTTGCACCCCACAAAAGAAGTGCTTTGAAAACTTAAATTTTTTAAACAAATAATTTGTTTTTAAAGAAAAAATGTATATCTTTGTACTCCCCAAATGAACAGGGGCCTTCAAAGGCCCTTATTTACCGGGAATAGATCTTTGAAAATTTGGAAGACAAGTACAATTTAAGTAGTACAATAAAGAGTAAAGCGTTAATTTCTTTTAGGAATTAAATAAAGAGTAACAGGGCAAGCTAAGCATTAATTTTATACAATGAAGAGTTTGATCCTGGCTCAGGATGAACGCTAGCGGCAGGCTTAACACATGCAAGTCGAGGGGCATCGCGGGTAGTGATACTTGGCGGCGAC
>JBAYMP010000053.1:0-13078 GCA_041663505.1 Bacteroidales bacterium
ATCTGCTGGCGTACGCCTTCGTAGGTTCGAATCCTGCTCTCCCCACGTTTTTTTATTGCGGAAGTAGCTCAGTCGGTAGAGCATCAGCCTTCCAAGCTGAGGGTCGCGGGTTCGAACCTCGTCTTCCGCTCTAAGTAAGCCAGTGTAGCTCAGAGGTAGAGCGCTTCCTTGGTAAGGAAGAGGCCATGGGTTCAATTCCCATCACCGGCTCTACAAGTGTGTAATTAATTCATTATAAATTAAATTCTATTATTATGGCAAAAGAAACTTACAAAAGGGACAAGCCGCACGTAAACATCGGAACCATCGGTCACGTTGACCATGGTAAGACAACCTTAACTGCTGCTATTACTATGGTTTTAGCAAGAAAAGGTCTTTCTGAAATCCGTTCTTTCGACTCAATTGACAACGCTCCTGAAGAAAAAGAGCGTGGCATTACAATCAACACCGCACACGTTGAATATCAAACAGAAGTTCGTCACTACGCACACGTAGACTGTCCGGGTCACGCGGACTATGTTAAAAACATGGTTACAGGTGCTGCCCAGATGGATGGTGCTATCCTTGTTGTAGCTGCCACTGACGGTCCTATGCCTCAGACACGTGAGCACATTCTTCTTGCTCGTCAGGTGAACGTTCCTAAGATTGTTGTGTTCCTTAACAAAGTTGATATCGTTGACGACCCTGAAATGATTGACTTGGTTGAGATGGAGGTTCGTGAGCTTCTTACTTTCTACAACTTCGATGGTGATAACACTCCTGTAATCCGTGGTTCTGCACTTGGTGCATTAAACGGAGATCCTAAGTGGGAAGAAAAGATTGTTGAATTGATGCACGCTGTTGACACCTACATTCCAATCCCTCCTCGTGAAAACGAAAAACCATTCCTAATGCCGGTTGAGGACGTATTTTCAATCACAGGACGTGGTACTGTTGCCACAGGTCGTATTGAAACAGGTGTTATCAAGACTGGTGAAGAGGTTCAGGTTATAGGTCTTGGTGAAGAGCCTAAGAAAACCGTTGTTACAGGCGTTGAGATGTTCCGTAAGATCCTCGACAGAGGTGAAGCTGGTGATAACGTAGGTCTTCTTCTTCGCGGTATTGACAAGAAAGACATCAAACGTGGCCAGGTTATTGCTAAACCAGGTACAACCACTCCTCACAAAAAATTCAAGGCAGAGATCTACGTACTTAAGAAAGATGAGGGTGGCCGTCATACTCCTTTCCATAATAAGTATCGTCCTCAGTTCTTTATCCGTACTCTGGACATCACAGGTGAGATTTTTCTTCCTGAAGGAACAGAGATGGTAATGCCTGGCGATAACGTAACTATTACAGTAGAACTTATCTACCCTGTAGCAATCAACAAGAATCTGCGTTTCGCTATACGCGAAGGTGGTCGTACAGTTGGTGCAGGTCAGGTAATAGAAATTCTGGACTAATTTATTACATGTTAGTCACTCAATAAGGGTGGCTAACTTGATATAGGGGCATAGTTCAAGGGTAGAATAGCGGTCTCCAAAACCGTTGATGGGCGTTCGAATCGCTCTGCCCCTGCAATACCGGGGGTTACGATCCGGTAGAAATAATCCGGTTGAGACAAAATGCTTCCTTTGTTTCAATCGATAATTAAAATAAAATGAACAAGTTTAAGTTGTATCTTCAAGAATCGTACACTGAATTGGTGAAAAAGGTTAGCTGGCCCTCTTGGTCCCAGCTACAGAGTTCGGCTATTGTTGTTATGATTGCATCACTTATTTTTGCTATTGTCATTTTTATTATGGACTTCGGTTTCAGAAATATTATGACTTCTATTTACAAGTTGTTGTACTAAAGTTATGAGTGAGATTTCCAAAAAATGGTATGTCATAAGAGCTGCCGGTGGAAAAGAAAAAAAGGCTAAGGAGTATATAGAGAATGAGATCAAAAGGTTGAATCTTCAGGACTATGTCTCTCAGGTTCTTATTCCCACAGAGAAGATTTACCAGGTAAAAAATGGTAAAAAAGTTAGCATGGAAAGAATTTTTTACCCAGGCTATATTCTCATAGAGGCTGCTTTAACCGGAGAGATTCAGCACCTGATAAGGAATCTTCCCCACGTGTCAGGATTTCTGACAGAAAAGGCCGGAAAAGACAAAGAGCCTGTTCCGCTCCGTATGGCTGAGGTTAACCGCATTCTGGGACGCGTAGACGAGCTTGTAGATATGGAAGAGGAGAATGCCACTCCATTCATCATCGGTGAACCTGTGAAGGTCGTAGATGGTCCTTTTAATGGTTTCGACGGAACTGTTGAGGAGATTGTCGAAGACAAAAAGAAGCTTAAGGTTATGGTAAAGATTTTTGGAAGGAAAACTCTGTTAGAGTTAAATTTTGTTCAAGTAGTAAAAGAATAAACAATAAAACATTATGGCTAAAGAAGTTGCCGCCCTCATTAAATTGCAGATCAAAGGCGGCGCAGCTAATCCCTCGCCACCGGTAGGACCCGCTTTGGGTTCGAAGGGTGTAAACATAATGGACTTTTGCAAGCAATTTAATGCTCGCACCCAAGATAAGGCTGGTAAAATATTACCTGTCATTATCACTGTTTACAGCGATAAATCATTTACATTTATCGTTAAACAACCACCGGTTGCAGTGCAATTAAAAGAGGCTGCGAAGATCCAATCAGGATCCGCCGAACCTAACCGTAAAAAGGTTGGTTCTGTCACTTGGGAACAAATCCGCGCAATTGCTACAGACAAAATGCCCGATATGAATGCATTTACCCTTAAGTCGGCCATGTCTATGGTTGCGGGTACGGCAAGAAGTATGGGTATTACTGTAACCGGGACATTTCCCGAAGATGTTAACTAATAAATCCTGCGAAAATGAGTAAGCTGACAAAAAATCAAAAAGTAGTATACGCAAAGGTAGACTCAAATAAAGAGTATAAGTTAACTGAAGCTTGCAATTTGGTAAAAGAGATATCTTTCACCAAATTTGATGCTTCGGTTGATATTGCTGTTCGTTTGGGAGTTGACCCTCGCAAGGCGAATCAAATGGTACGTGGCGTTGTGACTCTTCCGCATGGAACAGGCAAAACAGTTCGTGTATTGGTACTATGTACTCCAGACAAAGAAGCAGAAGCTAAGGAAGCCGGTGCAGATTTTGTCGGACTCGACGAGTATATTGAGAAGATTAAAGGTGGTTGGACAGACGTTGATGTTATCATTTGCACCCCATCTGTGATGGCAAAAATTGGTGCAATTGGCCGTATCCTTGGTCCACGTGGTTTGATGCCTAATCCTAAAACAGGTACAGTTACAATGGAAGTTGGTAAAGCTGTAGGTGAAGTAAAGGCCGGTAAGATCGACTTTAAGGTTGACAAACAAGGTATTGTACACGCCAGCATAGGTAAAGTTTCATTTGCTGCCGAAGCTTTGGCAGAGAATGCAATAGAATTCTTAAATACCGTTATTAAATTAAAGCCTCAGGCATTAAAGGGAACTTATGTAAGGAGCATTTTCTTGTCCTCTACAATGAGCCCTGGTATAAATATTGATAGCAAGACTATTAGTGCTGCTGAATAATAAATCTGTTTTATGAGAAAAGAGGAAAAAACACAAATTATTGAAAATCTGGCAGCGCAATTAAAGCAAACACCTAATTTCTATTTAGCAGATATCTCAGGCTTAAATGCAGAGATTACAGCTAAGTTGCGTCGTGCTTGCTTTGAAAAGCAGATCAAGTTGGTTGTTGTTAAGAACACCATGCTTCGTAAAGCTTTGGAAAAAATGGCTTTGACTGACGCTGAATTACTATTCCCTGTACTCGAGGGCCCTTCTGCAGTTATGTTTACAGAGACGGCAAATGCCCCTGCAAAACTGATCAAAGAGTTTGGCAAGCAATACGGTAAACCAATCTTAAAGGGAGCTCTGGTTCAAGAGTGCGCATATGTTGGTGAAAATCAACTTGACGCATTGGTATCAATTAAATCACGCGAAGAACTTATCGGTGATATCATAGGTCTGCTTCAATCTCCCGTTAACAATGTTATCTCTGCACTTCAATCAAATGCAGGCGGTAAAGTTGCAGGTATTGTAAAGACCCTATCAGAAAAGTAAATAAAAGAATTTTAAACGTTTAAAAAATTTATAAACATGGCAGATATCAAAAAATTTGCAGAAGAACTAGTAAACCTATCTGTAAAAGATGTACAAGAACTGGCAAAAGTTCTAAAAGATGAATATGGAATTGAACCGGCTGCTGCTGCTGTCGCTGTTGCCGCTGCTCCTGCAGCTGCTGTTGCTGAAGTAGAACAGACTCAGTTCGATGTTATTCTTAAATCACCTGGACAAGCTAAATTACAAATTGTAAAAGTTGTAAAAGAGATTACAGGTTTAGGTTTGAAAGAGGCTAAAGATTTAGTTGATGCAGCTCCTAAGGCTATCAAGGAAAAAATATCTAAGGCTGAAGCAGAACAACTTAAAGCTCAATTAGAAGAGGCAGGCGGAGAAGTTGAAGTTAAATAACTCCAAAATCCCGTTGATCGGGCACATTAACAGGTTTAGAGCCATTTAGGCTCTAAGCCTTTTTGTCGTTATTTTAGTTTATTTTCAACTAATCCATAAACAATGTCGCAAAAAACAAATAATCAGCGGATTACATTCGCGACTTCCAAGGCCCTCCTAGATTATCCAGATTTTCTAGAGGTGCAACTGAAGTCTTTCAAGGATTTCTTCCAACTTGAAACCACACCGGAGAATCGTAAAAACGAAGGTCTTTTCAAAGTTTTTCAAGAAATTTTCCCTATTACAGATACCCGTAATAATTTCGTACTTGAGTTTATTGACTATTTTATTGACCCCCCTCGTTATTCAATTGAGGAGTGTCTGGACAGAGGCTTAACATACAGTGTCCCTCTGAAAGCAAAACTCAAACTGTTCTGCACAGATCCGGAACACGAAGATTTCGATACGGTTATCCAGGATGTATACCTCGGGACAATCCCATATATGACTCCAAGAGGTACATTTGTAATTAATGGTTCCGAGAGGATTGTGGTGTCACAGCTTCATCGTTCTCCCGGTGTATTCTTTGGACAAAGCGTTCACGCAAACGGAACCAAATTATATTCAGCACGAATCATCCCTTTCAAGGGTTCGTGGATCGAATTTGCAACAGACATCAATAATGTGATGTATGCATATATCGATAGAAAGAAAAAGTTACCTGTTACTACTTTGCTTAGAGCAATCGGGTACGAAAGTGACAAGGATATTCTTGATATTTTCGGCCTTGCAAATGAGATTAAAGTTACAAAAGCCAATCTTAAAAAATGTGTTGGTAGTAAACTTGCAGCCAGAGTATTAAAAACATGGAACGAAGATTTCGTAGATGAGGATACCGGAGAGGTTGTTTACATAGAGAGAAACGAAATTGTTCTGGATCGTGAAACTATTCTGGAAGAACACCATTTAGATATAATTATCGAATCGGGTGTAAGCACAATCCTTGTTCACAAGGAAGAGGCTAACATCAGTGATTTTGCAATCATACATAATACATTACAGAAAGACCAGTGTAACTCTGAGAAAGAGGCTGTCTTCTATACATACAGACAACTTCGTAACTCGGAACCACCAGACGAGGCAACCGCCAGAGATGTTATTGACAAGCTTTTCTTCTCCGACAAGAGGTATGACCTTGGTGAAGTTGGCCGTTACAGGTTGAACCGTAAATTGAACCTTTCTACTCCTACAGAAACAAGAGTTCTTACAAAAGCAGATATTATCGAAATTATCCGCTATTTGATTCAACTGATAAATTCAAAAGCAACTGTTGACGATATAGACCACTTGAGTAACCGTCGTATCAGAACCGTTGGTGAACAACTTGCAAATCAGTTTAGTGTAGGCCTCTCTCGCATGGCCCGCACAATCCGTGAGAGGATGAATGTTCGCGACAACGAAGTCTTTACTCCGATTGATCTGATCAATGCAAAGACATTATCTTCTGTTATCAATTCATTCTTCGGTACCAGCCAGCTCTCTCAGTTCATGGATCAGACCAACCCACTGGCAGAGATGACCCATAAGCGTCGTCTTTCTGCTTTGGGACCAGGCGGCCTTTCAAGAGACAGAGCAGGTTTTGAGGTCCGCGACGTGCATTATACACACTATGGCCGTCTTTGTCCTATTGAAACACCAGAGGGTCCGAATATCGGGTTGATCTCTTCTCTTTGCGTTTATGCAAAAATTAACGACCTCGGTTTCATAGAGACACCATACCGCAAGGTAGAAAACGGTGTTGTAGATATGACTGCAAAAGGTTGTGTTTATATGAGCGCGGAGGAGGAAGAGGAGAAGATGGTAGCTCAGGCAAATGTCCATATAGACGAAAACGGAAATATAACTGATGAACGGATTAAATGCCGTTTTGAAGCTGACTATCCGGTTGTAGGAAAAGAAGAGGTTCATCTTGTTGATGTCTCTCCTAATCAGATTGCCTCTATTGCAGCATCGCTGATTCCTTTTTTGGAACACGATGATGCCAACCGTGCTTTGATGGGTTCTAATATGATGCGACAGGCAGTTCCGCTTATCAAGCCGGAAGCTCCTATTGTTGGAACAGGTATTGAGGGACCGGTTATCAAAGATTCAAGAACTCAAATCAATGCCAAAGGTAAAGGTGAAATAGTATATGTGGATGCCCGTGAAATACATGTTAAATACGAACAAACAGAAAGTGAAAGATTTGTGAGCTTCGATCCGGAAATTACTGTTTACAAGCTTCCTCTGTACAGAAAAACTAACCAGAACACCTCAATCACTCTGAAACCAATTGTAAGGAAGGGTGAGAAGGTTGTTCCAGGCCAGATTATGACCGAGGGATATGCAACCCAGAACGGGGAGCTTGCTTTGGGCCGTAACCTTAAAGTGGCATTCATGCCTTGGAAAGGTTACAACTTTGAAGATGCTATTGTTCTGTCTGAAAGACTTCTCAGAGAAGATGTTTTTACCTCGATCCACGTAGACGAGTATATAATGGAGGTTCGCGATACCAAGCGTGGAATGGAAGAGCTTACATCAGACATTCCAAATGTGAGTGAAGAGGCGACAAAAGACCTTGACGAGAACGGTATTATCAGAATTGGTGCCAACATTGAGCCTGGTGACATTCTTATTGGCAAGATTACCCCTAAGGGTGAGAGTGACCCGTCTCCGGAAGAGAAACTGTTAAGAGCCATCTTCGGTGATAAAGCAGGTGATGTTAAGGATGCTTCCCTAAAAGCTTCCCCATCGTTGAGAGGAACAATCATAGACAAGAGACTCTTCTCAAGGGTTGCCAAAGAGAACTCCAAGAAAGGAAAATCTGTTTCCAAGAACCAGATTCAACACGCAGAGGAGAATTTCAACAGGAAAACCGCTGCGCTTCGTCAGAACTTCCTTGAGAGACTGATCTCAATTCTTGACGGCAAGGTATCTCAGGGTATCAGTGACCTTTACGGAGTTGAAATTATTGGCAAGGGTGTTGAATTCAAACTGGAAATGATTAATAAGATCGATTATGAAAACATCAACCCTGTCAAGTGGACTTCAGACAAAAATACAAATAATCTGATTAAGCAACTGATAAACAACTATCTTATTGCATATAAAGAATTCGATGCAGAGCTTAAGAGAATCAAGTACAACCTTACAATAGGTGATGAACTCCCAACCGGAATAATGCAATTGGCTAAAGTTTATGTAGCTAAGAAGAGAAAGGTAAGAGTTGGTGATAAAATGGCAGGTCGTCACGGAAACAAAGGTATCGTTGCAAAAGTTGTAAGAGACGAAGATATGCCGTTTTTGGAAGACGGAACTACTGTGGATATTGTGCTTAACCCCCTTGGTGTACCATCCCGTATGAATCTCGGACAGATATATGAAACTGTTTTAGGATGGGCAGGAAAGGAATTGGGTCAACGTTTCAGTACCCCTATTTTTGACGGAGCAACTATCGATGAGATCTGCGATTTTACAGATAAGGCCGGCGTTCCAAGATTTGGCAAAACATATCTGAGAGATGGTGGAACAGGAGACCTGTTTGATCAACCTGCAACAGTTGGTGTAATCTATATGCTTAAACTCGGCCACATGGTTGATGACAAGATGCACGCTCGTTCAATAGGTCCTTACTCTCTTATTACACAACAGCCACTTGGTGGTAAGGCTCAGTTCGGAGGTCAGAGATTTGGTGAGATGGAGGTTTGGGCATTGGAGGCATTTGGTGCCGCTAATATCCTGCAGGAGATTCTCACAATCAAGTCCGACGATGTTGTAGGAAGATCGAGAGCCTATGAGGCTATTGTTAAGGGTGATCCTATGCCTACACCGGGTATACCGGAGTCTTTGAATGTTCTGCTCCATGAGCTTCGTGGTCTTGGACTTAGCATTAACTTGGACTAATTTGTTAATTGTATTTGAAAATTTGAAAACAGAATAATATGTCTTTCAAGAAAGAGATTAAGGTTAAAAGCAATTTCAACCAAATTACTATAAGCTTAGCTTCACCCGAGGAGATCCTTGAGAAATCTTCAGGCGAAGTTTTAAAGCCAGAAACAGTAAACTATCGTACATATAAGCCAGAGAGGGATGGTCTCTTCTGCGAACGCATTTTTGGTCCTTACAAGGACTATGAGTGTCATTGCGGAAAGTACAAGAGGATTCGTTATCGTGGTATTATCTGCGACCGATGTGGTGTTGAGGTGACCGAGAAAAAGGTACGCCGCGAGAGAATGGGTCATATAAGCCTTACTGTGCCTGTCGCACATATATGGTATTTTCGCTCAACTCCAAATAAAATCGGATATCTTCTTGGTATCCCTTCAAAAAAGTTAGAGGGGATCATCTATTATGAACGCTATGTAGTTATCCAGCCGGGTATTAAAGAGAAAGATGGTATAAGGACTAATGACTTCCTCACAGAAGACGAGTACATTAATATTCTTGACTCTCTTCCAAAAGACAACCAACTTCTGGACGACGCAGACCCTAATAAGTTTATGGCAGGAATGGGTGCCGAAGCTATATATAAGATGTTGTCAAAAATAAACCTTGATGAACTCTCATATGAACTCCGTCATAAGACAGAGACGGAAACCTCACAGCAAAGAAAAGCAGACGCACTAAAGAGACTTAGCGTAGTAGAGGCTTTCCGCGAATCCAAGGATATAAATAAACCAGAGTGGATGATTATGAAAGTTATCCCTGTGATTCCGCCTGAGCTTCGCCCTCTGGTTCCTTTGGATGGTGGCCGCTTTGCCACATCCGACCTTAACGATTTGTACCGTAGGGTGATCATCCGTAACAACCGTTTAAAGAGACTAATTGAGATTAAGGCTCCGGAAGTTATTCTTCGTAATGAAAAGAGAATGCTTCAGGAGGCAGTAGATTCTCTGTTCGACAACTCACGCAAATCCAATGCAGTAAAGACAGAAGCAAATCGCACATTAAAATCTCTATCGGACAGTTTAAAAGGGAAGCAAGGTCGTTTCCGTCAAAACCTTTTGGGTAAGAGGGTAGATTACTCTGCACGTTCCGTAATTGTTGTGGGGCCTGAGTTGAAAATGCACGAATGCGGTATTCCAAAGGATATGGCTGCCGAGCTTTTCAAACCGTTTGTAATCAGAAAACTTATAGAACGTGGTATAGTTAAAACTGTAAAGTCTGCCAAGAAAATTGTAGATCGTAAGGATCCGGTAATATGGGACATCCTTGAAAATGTAATGAAGGGTCATCCTGTTCTTCTTAACCGTGCCCCTACCCTGCACCGTTTAGGTATTCAGGCATTCCAACCTAAACTGATTGAAGGTAAGGCTATTCAACTCCATCCATTGGCTTGTACAGCATTCAATGCCGACTTTGACGGCGACCAGATGGCGGTTCACCTTCCTCTGGGAAACGCAGCAATTCTGGAGGCTCAACTTCTGATGCTGGGTTCGCATAATATTCTGAATCCTGCAAATGGCGCCCCTATTACCGTTCCTTCACAGGATATGGTGCTTGGTTTATATTACATTACAAAGCCGCGCCAGGGTGCAAAAGGAGAGGGAATGAAGTTTTATGGTCCTGAAGAGGTAATCATCGGGAATAATGAGGGAAGAGTTGCTCTTCACGCAGAGATCGAAGTGAGGTTACCAAAAGATTTTATGGATCTTTCCAAAGGTTATGCACTTAGAAAGACAACTGCCGGCAGAATTCTTTTTAACCAAGTCGTTCCTAAAGAAGTTGGTTATATAAATGAGGTTTTGACCAAGAAATCTTTGAGAGATATTATAGGTACAGTTCTCAAAGTTGCCGGTGTTGCCAGAACTGCACAATTCCTGGATGATATCAAGGAGATTGGTTATATGATGGCCTTTAAAGGCGGTCTTTCATTCAATCTGGCAGATGTAATTATTCCGCCGGAAAAGAAGGAGCTTGTAGATGAAGGTTACAAGGCGGTTGAAAACATAATGTTTTCATACAACAACGGTCTTATCACCAATAATGAAAGATACAACCAGATAATCGACATCTGGACCACAACAAACTCTAAGTTGACAAACATTGTGGAGAAGCGAATTTCTGAAGATCAACAGGGATTCAACCCGGTCTACATGATGCTTCACTCAGGAGCCCGTGGATCTAAAGAACAGATCCGTCAGCTCTCTGGTATGCGTGGTCTGATGGCAAAACCTCAAAAGTCAGGTTCTCAAAGTGCAGAGATCATTGAAAACCCTATTCTATCCAACTTTAAAGAGGGTCTATCTGTTCTCGAGTATTTTATCTCTACCCACGGTGCCAGAAAGGGTCTTGCTGATACTGCACTTAAGACAGCAGATGCAGGTTACCTGACTCGTCGTCTTGTGGATGTATCTCACGATGTGATTATTAACGAATATGATTGCGGTACTTTGCGTGGTCTTGTTGCTACAGCAATCAAGAACAAAGATGAGATAGTAGAGTCGCTGTATGATAGAATTTTAGGAAGAACATCGGTGCACGATATCTATAATCCGCTTACTGGTGAAAGAATTATTGAGGCCGGAGAACAGATAACAGAGGACATAGCATCACTCATCCAATCTCTTCCTATCGAACAGGTAGAGATTCGCTCCGTGTTGACTTGTGAATCGCACAAGGGTGTGTGCGCCAAGTGTTACGGACGCAACCTATCTACCGGCAGAATGGTAGAGAAAGGGGAGGTTGTAGGTGTTATTGCTGCCCAATCTATTGGTGAACCTGGTACACAGCTTACACTTAGAACATTCCACGTCGGTGGTACAGCATCAAATATCGCTTCTGAAAGTGAGATTATTGCAAGATACGAGGGAAGACTTGAGTTTGATGAACTCCGTATTATCACCCGAATCGGAGAAGATGGCGTTGAACAGGAAATTGTAATCGGCCGTACAGCTGAAATGCGCATAGTCGATAACAACACTGGAATTACACTTTCTCAGCACAACATCCCTTACGGAGCAACACTATACTTTAAGGATAGTGCCGTAGTTAAGAAGGGTGATAAAATTTGTGAATGGGACGCATACAACGCTGTTACTATTGCAGAACATGCCGGTAAAGCTGTTTTTGACAGTTTGATCGAAGGTGTTACATACAGAGAAGAAGCTGCAGATGAATACTCACTTCACAAAGAGAAGGTAGTAATTGAATCACGCGATAAATCCAAGAACCCTACCATCAAGATCATGGACGACAAGTCCGAACTAAAGCAGTATAACTTACCTGTGGGTGCCCACATTATGGTTGAGAACGGTAAGAAGGTTAAGGTTGGAGATGTTCTTGTCAAGATTCCAAGAGCTATTGGAAAATCGGGTGATATCACAGGTGGCCTTCCTCGTGTTACAGAGTTGTTTGAAGCTCGTAACCCATCGAACCCAGCTATAGTTGCCGAGATAAACGGTGAAATCCAAATGGGTAAGATCAAAAGGGGAAATCGCGAAATAATTATCAAATCGAAGACCGGTGAAGAGAAACGTTATTCTGTTCAACTCTCAAAACAGATTCTTGTACAGGAGAATGACTATGTGAGAGCTGGTATGCCACTTTCAGACGGGGCTATCTCTCCTACCGATATTTTAGCGATTCAGGGACCTACCAAAGTTCAGGAATATATAGTTAACGAGATTCAGGAGGTCTATCGTATGCAAGGTGTTAAAATTAACGATAAACACTTTGAGATAATTGTCCGTCAGATGATGCGTAAACTTGAAATTGTAGATCCGGGCGATACCCATTTTCTCCCTGAACAATTGGTGGACAGATGGGACTTTATGCACGAGAACGATGATATTTACGACAAGAAGGTTGTACAGGATGCAGGTGACTCGGCAGAATTAAAACCAGGTCAGATTGTTACTGTTCGCAGGCTTCGTGACGAGAATTCAATTCTCAAACGTAAGGACCTTAAGCTCGTTGAAGCCCGTGACGCAATGCCTGCAACATCTAACCAGATACTTCAGGGAATTACCCGCGCAGCACTTCGTACAACCAGCTTTATGTCTGCCGCATCATTCCAGGAGACTACAAAAGTATTGAGCGAAGCTGCAATCCACGGCAAAAAAGACTACCTCGAAGGGCTAAAGGAGAATGTAATCTGCGGACATCTTATTCCAGCAGGTACAGGAACCAGGGAGTTCGAAAAGGTAGTTGTAACCTCGATGGATGACTACCAGAGAATGGTGAAAAACAAGAAAGAGTAGAGTTAAACGAGGGTGTCCAAAAAGTAATTTTTGGCCCCTCTTTTTTTATTTTATGGATTTGGGTTTTTAAGCAACAATTTTCACCGGATGAATTTCAGCTCTGAAAAATGAGGTAAATATGTCCAATAAAGAGAGGTTCTCATCGATTGATTGATATTTATCCTTGATCTTAGCAATTTTCTTGATGTTATGAGCAAGTGCGACCAATCCAAATTCGACATTAACCTTAGGCAGTGAGCGTAACCTGAACCGCTTGAACATTGAGTTGGCCTTGATTTGACCAAACACAGCCTCCGGTTCAACAGGCCTCATACTCCGGTGATATAACCCCTGTTCGCTTGTCAGCAG
>JBAYMP010000054.1:0-12970 GCA_041663505.1 Bacteroidales bacterium
CCCCTGCATATATAGTTAATGACCTATATAAGAAATATATAAAACCAGATGCATCTCCTAAAACCTATGTACACTTTAGCTACATTGCGTCTATCGTGTTGGTGGTCATCGGAGTAGGGTTCGGTTTTTTCGCCAAATCACTGAACTCGCTCACACTATGGATTACCTCTTCTCTATACGGTGGTTATGCAGCTGCTAACGTTTTGAAATGGATCTGGTGGCGATTCAACGGCTATGGTTATTTCTGGGGCATGCTTTCAGGTTTGATCGCATCTACAGTTAAGCTGATCGCCTTCCCGGAAATTACAGATATCTACTTTTTCCCTATAATTCTCCTTGTCTCTTTCATCGGTTGCTTTGCAGGAACTCTGCTGACCAAGCCCGATTCAGATGAGATTTTAATTAAGTTCTACAAAAATGTACGCCCTTGGGGATTTTGGAAACCTATACACGAAAAGGTTGTGAAAGAGGATCCAAGTTTCGAAGGGAATAAGGATTTTAGAAGAGATGTTGTGAATGTAATCGTTTGTCATTCACAAGACAAATGCAGTCTGGATTACTCTTGCAGTTACCATTGCGACCATGGTAATATTGAAGTTCAATTGGTACGATAAGCTTGTAAATGCCGATAAAGGTTTCGAAAATCAATAATAAGTGATACATTTGTTAAGATAATAACCAACCATCAGGAATGAACACCTCTTTTTTACAACAATCTTATGATGGAAACAAGGCAGCCTCTTTAAAAAAAGAGCTCATAAGGCTATTTGTCGCAAATGGGAATTATAGCATTACCGATCTCAGCAAAGAGGTAAACATAAGTGCTCCCACAATAACCAAGTTGATCGCGGAACTTATAAACGAAGGCTTTGTTCTGGACTTTGGCAAGCAGGGTACAAGTGGTGGCCGTAAACCAAATATGTACGGTCTTAACCCTAACGCTGGTTACTTTGTTGGAGTAGATATAAAAAAGGACAGCATTGCTCTCGGAGTAATAAATTTTAAAGGACAATTGGTTGAATACGAAGGAGATAAAGCCTTTATCCTCGAAAATACAATGCAATCTCTGGATAAGTTATGCACCATTATTAACTCATTTATTTCCAAACTTTCTATTACCAAAGACAAGATTCTTGCTGTGGGTGTGAACCTCTCCGGACGGGTAAATTCTGAATCCGGTTATAGTTACAGTTTTTATTATCTGGACGAAAAGCCCCTCTCAATGCTGCTGGAAGAGAGAATTGACTGCTCAGTATTCATAGAGAACGACTCCAGAGCTATGACATACGGAGAATATATGTTAGGCGAGAATAATAATCCCAGAAATATGCTGTTTATCAACGCCAGCTGGGGTTTAGGCATTGGAATCATCATCGATGGTAAGTTATATTACGGAAAATCCGGTTTTTCCGGAGAATACGGTCACTTCCCGTTTTTTAACAATGAGATAATCTGCAGGTGCGGGAAAAGAGGTTGTTTGGAGACAGGCGCGTCCGGTTCTGCAGTTCACAGGATGTTCATTGAGAAGTTGAAAGAGGGGCGTGTTTCGACACTCTCCCATCAATTCAACAGAGGTGAACAGATATCTCTGGAAGATATTATGGATGCCGTTCTAAAAGAGGATGTGTTGGCTATCGAAATTGTGGAATCAGTTGGTAATGAGTTGGGAAAAGCAATATCCGGCCTTATAAACCTTTTCAATCCAGAACTGATAGTGATTGGCGGAACTCTTTCCAATGCAAAAGACTATATTCTGCTTCCAATAAAAAGTGCGATAAATAAATATTCTCTCATTTTGGTTAGCAAGGATACAAAGATAAAAATATCCAAGCTTGGCGACAAGTGTGGTATTATGGGAGCCTGTATGCTTGCTCGCAGCAAGACCCTCGGGCTGTTGTAACACGGGGGCGCAAATTGTTAACTATAGTCTACTGAATAATCCATAATCCATTTAATGTCTGCATAATAAGCGTCTAAACTACTTGTACAAGTGCAAATAAATGAGAGACCAGTTCCAGCAAGTAAAGGACTTAACGTAACTATCTCCTTTGTATTTGGAAACAATATAATTGAACTTGTTTCGATTAAGGAATGAGGTTAACTGAGTGAATTGGTTTGGCATATCTAACTTTAGTGGACACTAATGAATATCTTTCAAAAATATTTAATAGGATTCGTACAGATAGTATTTCTTAGAAAGCTTTTTAAAGTTGTTCACGTCTTTGTACCAGTAATCCTTGATATCCGCAAACTTATGACGCTGCGCAAAACGCAACCGAATCTGGTCACTCCCTGCAACCTGGTCAAACATTCTGAAACGCTTTTCACTTGCAGTTTTAAATACCGCTTTGTCCGGATATAGATCTGCCAATGCTTCCATTACATAAAACTGAATATCGGTGAGAGCCACTTTTTTGTAGTCGAGAATGTGAACCTGGACACCCTGATAATCCTGTCCTGCGCCAACAGCATAGAACGGCTTCAAATACATAGGTCTAAAGCAGACTCCGGGAAGTTTATAGCCATTAAGTTTATCTGCAAGAGAATCGGCGTTTATCCAATTGGCAGCAAACATTTGAAACGGAATAGTGTAACCTACTCCTATAGACAAATAATCAAGTTCCCCTAAAATACCGGAAACCGGATAGAAGTAAGAGGTGGTGGCCTGTGGAATGTGTGGCGATGAAGGAACCCACTGAAGACCAGTCTGGTCAAATGTCATATATCTCTTCCATCCCTCCATTTTTACAACATTAAGCTTGCACTTTTTACCAAGCATGTTCTCACCGTTTAACAGACTGGCGAGCTCGCCACATGTGAGACCATATATATATGGAATTTTAAACTGGCTTACAAATGAAATAAATCCGTCCTCAACCAGATTTCCCTCAACTTTAAGACCTCCCAGAGGGTTAGGTCTGTCCAGAATGACAATCTCTATATCATTTTCTGCTGCAGCTTCCATCGCAAGGCCCATAGTACTTATATAGGTAAACGACCTGCTTCCGATATCCTGAATATCGTATACCAGAACATCTATGCCCTTCAACATCTCAGGAGTTGCCTTTCGGGTACTTCCATAGAGAGAGTATACCGGAAGACCGGTTTTGCTGTCTTTGATGCTTTCAACTTTGTCGCCGGCGTGAGCATCACCCCTTACACCGTGTTCAGGTCCAAAGAGTGCCACCAGTTTAACATTGGGCGCCTCGAATAAAATATCTATGGTAGATTTGATGTCATTATCAAAACCCGTAGGATTTGTAATTAGCCCAACCCTCTTCCCCTTGAGAATTTTAAAGTTCTGAGCCTCTAAAACCTCTACGCCGGTTTTAACTTTCTGTGCCTGAGCCGATCCTGTTATTAAACAGAGAACAGCTATTATTAATATTTTAATATTTTTCATAATCAGACAATTAAATATTTAACTCTTGACTTCTGCTTTTTTACCAAATTCCGGATCTACCTTGATAAACGCTGTAACAGCTATTGTAGCGATACAACATATCATCACCCAGTAGAAGAAATTCTGATATCCTATAAGTTCCTGCAACCAGCCGGCAGACATTCCCGGAAGCATCATTCCTAACGCCATAAATGCCGTACAAATTGCATAGTGTGCGGTTTTGTGTTCTCCTACTGCAAAATATATCATATACAACATATACGCAGTAAAGCCAAAACCATAACCAAACTGTTCGATAAAGACACAAAGGTTGATTATAACGAAACTATCCGGTTGGAAAACACTTAAATAGACAAATGTGGCACAAGTCAGAGATATACTCCAGGCCATAGGCCAGAGCCATTTTTTAAGTCCACCTTTGGCTGCAACTATACCTCCTACAATACCACCAATTGTCAACCCCAGTATACCAAGAGTACCATAAACCAGTCCCACCTGACCGGTAGTAAGTCCCATTCCGCCAACTTCTTTGGCGTCCAGAAGGAATGGTGTGATAAGTTTGACAAGTTGGGCCTCCGGCAGCCGGTAAAGCAGCATAAAGGTAATTGCGATCCAAGCCTGTTTCTTTTTAAAAAATGAGGCAAATGTTTCAAAAAACTCCTTGAATATTGTTTTTGGAGTAACCTCTTTAGCAGCTTTGTCAGAAGAGGGTCTCGGTAAAATAAACCTGTGATAAAGTGCTATTGCCAGAAAGAAACCAGCCAGAATAAAGAATGTTATGGACCAGGCAAATGAGATATTTCCGGAAAGTCCTTTGAATGAAGCGGATGCCTGTTTGTCCAGTTTAGGGTCTGCCTGAATAAGCAGATATGCCGGTTTTGACCAATTCCCAGAAGTAAATTCAATTCTCTCACCGTAAGCCAGGAAGATACTCTTATCTCCCTTTTTAAAAGAGGTATTTAGAACTATCTTCTCCCCCTCTGCCGGTGCCTTGGTCAACTTTACAGCAACTAATTGAGAATTTCCTGTAAGCTTATGAACCTCCTTGCCGGCATTTTTTTCACCAAAATTACGCTTTATGAATTCTCCCAAAGGGGTAGAAATATTTTTGCTCCACCAAGATTCTTCAGTACCAGAGGCACTTTTAGATTTTTCTGCAGCAACAAAGCCGTTTTTAGTATTATTTTCAATTGCAAATGTTTTTAGTATGGCAGCAGAATCTACCGAAATAGTTTTTGTACTGAGGTTAACCACAGAGGGAGTTACCTCAAAATTATATTCTGCACTTTGAACTATTGCCGAAGGGTCGGCAGCAATGCTGTCCTGAGCAGGGAGGGTAAAAGCAGTGCTGTACTGCGGTCCTGCATTAACGGTAATTTCTGCAGGCTTAAGACCTGTTGATGTCTCAAGAAGACCGGCTACGATTATTAAAAGGCCCTGTCCCGTTATAGTAGCAACCCGGTAAAATGTACTTCTGATACCAACATACATAGCCTGATCGTGAGTATCCAGAGCGAGCATATAGAAACCATCGGCAGCAATATCGTGAGTGGCAGAGCTGAAAGCAACCAGCCAGAAGACCGCAAGGGTAAGTTGAAAAAAGTTACTTGCGGGTATTGTAAAGGCGATTCCGGCCAAACCGGCTCCGATAAGCAACTGCATGGTTACAACCCACCATCTTTTAGTTTTCAAAAGATCTACAAAAGGACTCCAAAAAGGTTTGATTACCCACGGCAAATAGAGCCAACTGGTATAGAGAGCTATATCTGCATTTGAAATACCAAGTCTCTTATACATAATTACAGAAATAGTCATTACTGCCACATATGGCAGACCTTCAGCAAAATAGAGTGAGGGAATCCAAGCCCACGGCGACTTCTTTTTATTATTCATTATATGTGAATTTTTGAAATGATTAATACAATTTTTCAATTGAGGCCCCTACAAAATAGTGGAGAAGTATCTGGTCATATTTATAACCTCCCTCTCCCATTACAGCAGCACCAATCTGGCAAAGGCCAACCCCGTGTCCCCATCCGGCACCCTTGAGGATGAATTTTTCCGGAATGCCGTTTGCTCCACTCTCTTTCTCAACGATAAACGCAGAGGAGTAAAGATGAGATCTCGAAAGCGTTCTTCTGATTTCCAGCTCTTTCCCTACTATCCGGGTTCTCTTGCTCCCCACAATTTTTAGTTTGACGAGTCTGCCTGATGTTCCCCTCTGTATTGGAACAAGATCCATTATAACCCCATAGTCTATTCCTGATCTGTTGAAAATCAGAGCCGACAGGTCGCTTTGAGAATATTCCACGCTCCAACGGTAGAAGTTAACGGTTTCCTGATCATAATTATTGAGAACTTGAGATAATATTTTCTTGTCTGAAGTATTACAAAAAGCCTCCGGAGATGATAGTATCCACTCAACCGCATTTTTCTCGACGCTCAGATCGGGTATCTCCGCAGTGGTCTTGCTGTCCCTTACCTTTACCAGATAGGGATATCTTATATCTTCCCAACAATTCTGAAACTCCTCAAATACACCGCCGCAACTCTTGGAATAACGGGCATCACAAATCTTATTATCAAACATAAGCAGTTGCCCCCTGGTCTGAGTGATTGCCTGTTTTACAATCTCGGTTGAGGCTTTTGTTATACCCTGGTACCGCTGGCAATGGTCATCTGCACAAATATCAAACTTTGTGTGATCTTCCCTGTCGTACCACTTGATCAACTCATCTTCCGTTTCGTGCATTGTACTGTATTCAGCATTGGATCCCAGAATTTCTTTGTTCTTCTGAATCTGGGCCATTAGCCACGATCTTGAAATGACTGCGTGAGCCTTTAGCAGTTCCAGCGAAGCGTTTGCACTCATCTCGGAGGAGATGACAGATGTAAGATAATCTTCAACTCCCAGAAGGTTTATAGCTGTAATTTTATCTCCCTCAACAATCAGCTTGAGCGAGCCCTTAAAGCTCTGATTTTCTTTTCTCTCCCAGTGGAAATTAATTCCAATGGTAACTCCGTAAAGTTCAAAAGAGGCCTGTTGCACATCTACTGGTTCAAACAATATCTCCTGATATGACTTACCGTTCCATTCAATTTTTCCTTGAGTACAGTTAACGATCTGTCTTCCCGAATACTCCTTTTCTCCACATCTGAACCCAGATAAGAGCACAAACTCTATCCTTGGTTCGAACATTATTCCTACGCTTACTTTTGGCTCTTCCATAATTACTAAAGTATTGGTTTGATTTTATTTACTAAAAGATGCAGCTCTTCAAAGGAGATGCATACTTCATACAGGATCTCCCTGATATCTTTGGCAGATATTTTATTAAAATCCTTTTCCAGCGGAGTAATGAAGACCCCACCCAAATCTACCGCTGCAGGGCTAAGCAATATATTTGCTTCTCCTTCGGCAAAGTAATGAGAAGGTCTGTGTTTGGATCTCATATAGAGAGCAGTGGTCCAGAGTCCCTTCCCGAACCAGCATAGTATGTTGAGCATTGGCTCTTTTTCTCCCTCTTTCACATCCAGAATTGAGTAAATTTTATTGAAAACCGATATTGACTCCTCTTTGGAGGAGGACTCCATAAGTAAAACTCCGTTGATTCCGGATGTTATTTCATAAAGAGTAGTGTTTGTGCTTTTGAAGACGATATTTTTCCGTAGCCCGGAAAGTTCCTTTTCGATAGGGAGAAATCCCCTGTTTCCCGCCTGAAAATGAAAATGGTCAGGTGCAGAGGCTCCGCACTTGGGACCATTATAGAAAAGAGTGTATTGAGGCAATTGTTCCGTTAGGTTAACCATAGCATCGAAACGACCAGCAATAAGCTGATCCTGATGTTTAAGAAGCGGTATTGTCAGATGTTTTGGGAATATGGGAAAGGGATTTATCAGCACAGTATAGGGGTTATTATTGTCCATGTTATTAAAATAATCCAAACCTTTTTGTACCTCCGGACGGTTTTCCTTGCAAAGAAAACATTTCCGTTCCTGAATTGACCTGGCATCTACTTTTGCAGCTGATGAAACTATTCTTGCAGGATTAAACTGAACCTTAAACGGGAAGTTGTCTACAATCAGCTCTTTGGTTTTAACCCGAGCCAAAGCCTCATAATTTCTCCGGGCCTGCTCCCAGTAATTCAGCTGCTCTTCGAAAAGATTTGTAAGATTATGTGAATTCAATTGTCCCCCCATCGGTCTATTTACTATTTCCTTTATTTAGAGCGATTCTTGCCTGTAGCTCCCATGTACGGATTCTGTCTTTATATGTGTTGTGTGCATTCATCTTTACAATGTCCAGTGAAGCATCGGAATTCTCTTCCCAGCGACGGCAATGGTAGAGAACATCGTATATTCTTCCAATCTGATATTCTCTTGAAATATTCAGGCCTAATGCATAGTCCTCTCCATAACTGGTATTGGGAACCTTTATTGCCCTGAGCACAGGAGTATAAAATGCTCTCGGGGCACCAAGCCCGTTAATTCTTAAAGCATTGTTGCGGCCATTGTCCGGCGTCCACTCTTTATGATCTATTATACCCGGAGCAATCATCTCCATCTTAAAGTTTGTCATCATATACGTGCCCACAACCATGGCGCAGTTTTGTTCGTAGAATGAGTTGACCACTTTTTGAAGGGTACTATCATTTGAGTAAACATCATCGCTATCCAGCTGAACAGCAAATTTGCCGCATTTAGGGTGGTGCACCCCTGCGTTCCAGCATCCGCCAATGCCAAGATCCGTTCTTTCCGGCACTAAGTGAATCAACCGGGGATCATTTGCAAATTTCTCGATTGCATCGTAGGTCCCGTCAGTTGAATGGTTGTCAATGATAATAAGATTATACTTGAAACTGGTTTTTTGCATAAGCACGGAGCGAATCGCATCTTCTATTGTCTTAATCCTGTTGAATACAGGAATAATCACAGAGGCTTCATACTCGAAATTGTTCTCACTGAATTCGATATGTTTGAACTTTGGTTCCATATAGCCCCCTATTGTTTTCAGATGTTCCGTACAGGCAGCCTCCATCTCAATCTGAACTCCACGGTTTTTAGGGTCTACATAATCAAAGATCTTCTCTCCCGATTTACGGGTATCATGTTCAACTTCAGAATAAAGATACTCATTCACGTGAACAATCTCTCCTTTTTGCGAAACCTTAAGCCTCAAGTCGTACAATCCTGCATAAAGATACTTCGTATCCATTCTGGAGGCTGCCTCCTTGAAAGAATCCGACCTAAAGAGAAGAACCGATCCGAAATTAAAATCGTCTCTCAGACTACCTTTCTGGTAGGTAATTACAGGGTTGATACTCTTTTTCCCGTCTGCAATCTGATAATGGTCTGCATAAAGCATCGCCGCCTTTGTGTCATTCCCCAGATTCACCATTCTCTCCAGAGCAAACATTCCCATAATGAGTGTCGACTCTTTGGTGTAAATCAATGTATACATGGAGCCCGACTTCTCGGCAATTTTTTTTATTGCAGGAGTACATTTAAGCGACTCTATATGAATAACCTCACAACCAGGATATTGTTCAATATTCGGATTAGTGGCCAAAAGATAAATCTTATCTACAGATTCTATCTCTTTCAGACCTGTAATAGTTTGTTCTACTTGTGCTTTATCCTGATAAGGAATAAAGCAGTTTACACATTTTGCCATATAATCTTTATTTAACTATTAGTTCGCTAAGATATTCAATTTTTTAATGAAATTCATAAAACATCCCGGCAAAGTTGGCAGAAAAAGCGTACTTTCGCCACTAATTAAGTTAATTAATAATGCATAATTACGATTTTGTAATTGTAGGGAGCGGATTGGCAGGTCTTTATGCTGCTTTCCGGGCATCCCGGTATGGGAGCGTCGCGTTGATAACAAAATCTAAGGTTCGGAGTAGTAACTCATATTATGCTCAGGGAGGGATTGCTGCAGTCACAGATGATGATGATACTCCCGCTTTTCATTTTGAAGATACGATTATTGCCGGCCGCGGTTTGTGTGATCATTCCGCTGTAAATATTCTGGTAAACGAGGGGCCGGAAAGAATCCGGGAGCTTGTGGAAGAGGGAATGCATTTCGACATGTATGACGGCTCCTTCGCGCTGGGACTGGAAGGTGGACACCATAAAAGACGAATATTACACGCAGGCGGGGATGTTACCGGGATGAAGATTACCGATTTTATGATTGAAAAAGTTCTCTCCTGCAAAAACATTCAAATTTTTGAAAATCACTCTGCCATAGGAATTTTAAAGGATGGGAATACTTGTTACGGTGTCCGGGTATGGGATTTTGAAAATAATTTCGAAGAGCTTTTTTATGGAAAGAATACACTGCTGGCCCTTGGAGGAGCCTCTGCAATTTATAAACGTACATCCAACCCGGAAACCACTATAGGAGATGGTGTCGCTCTTGCCTATTCTGCAAGCTGCAAACTTGCAGATATGGAGTTTGTTCAATTCCATCCGACAACTATTTATACAGCATCCGACAAGTCTTATCTTATCAGTGAAGCTGTCAGGGGAGAGGGAGCATATCTTATTAACCAAAAGGGTGAGCGATTCATGAAAAGCATCCACGAAAACGCAGAATTGGCACCCAGAGATATAGTGGCCCAGTCAATTTTCAGAGAGATATCACAACAGAAAAATCCATTCGTCTATCTTTCGTTAAAGCATCTTGACCCAAAACGGATTAAGGAGCGGTTTCCCAATATTTTCGAAAGATGCTGTCAATTGGGCATAGATATGACAGATAAGATTCCTGTCGCTCCGGCAGCACATTATATGGTTGGTGGTGTCAAAACGGATAGTTATGGAAGAACTAATATAAGTAATCTGTTTGTATGCGGAGAGCTTGCATCTACCGGAATTATGGGAGCCAACAGGTTAGCGTCTAATTCTTTAATAGAGTGCCTGGTGTTCGGATACCGTGCAATTGAATTTTCGGTAAACAATCCATTTGAACATACAGCTTGTACTTTCGAGCCTATATTTCATATGGGGAAAGAGAGAGCTGATAAATATTTGATATTAAAAGAGAGTGTTGCAAACATAATGACCCGTTATGCAGGAATCATCAGAAATGAAAATTTACTTCAGCAGGGGCTCTCATTGCTGGAAAAGGAGAGGAAGAATCTGGGGGATGATATGAGAGAGTACTATACCTCAATCAGTAATAATCTGATACTGGTAGCAGAGCTTATAATACGGTCTGCACTTTATCGGAAAGAGAGCCGCGGAGGTCATTTAAGAGAAGACTATCCTTCCGAAAACGAATCTTACCACTTTCACATAATACAACAAAAAGGGAATGGTATTTGTACAATACCTGTTAATAATCATTTCAATTAACTATTATGTCAAACGATTCTCTAATAAAAAAAATTATTGAGTTGGCAATAGAAGAAGATGTTGCCTCAGGAGACATTACCACCAACGCTCTTATTCCGGAGACATCCCGTACAGTTGCACAGATGACAATGAAGGCAGGCGGCATTATTTCCGGCCTCGAGATAGCCAGAAAAGTATTTGAATACTTCGACAAGGAGATTCTCTGGACCCCTTTTGCAAAAGAGGGTGACAGGGTGAAAAAAGGAGATATTATTCTGAAAATTGAAGGGAGCTATCGCTGTTTGCTTACCGCAGAGCGTATTGCACTCAACATTGTTCAGAGAATGTCAGGTATTGCAACAACTACTGCGCTCTACGTACAAGAGATGGAAGGAACCAATACAAGATTGTTGGATACCCGCAAAACCGCACCCGGAATGAGGATACTCGATAAGATGGCTGTAAAGGCAGGCGGCGGCACAAATCACCGTATGGGGCTTTATGACCTTGCTCTTATCAAAGATAATCACATAAAGGTTGCAGGTGGAATTTCAAATGCAGTGAAACAGGTACGGGAGAGTATTAACTCCGGAATCCGGATTGAGGTAGAGGTTACAAATCTGGAAGAGGTACGCGAGGCTCTTAAATCGGGAGTTGATATTATAATGCTGGACAATATGACTACCTCTGCAATGGCAGAGGCCGTGAAAATTATCGGGCACAAAGCAGAGACCGAGGCCTCCGGCAATATGGCAATTTCAAGGATAAAAGAGGTAGCATCTACCGGTGTCAATTATATTAGCGTTGGAGCATTAACTCACTCGGTTACAGCACTTGACATAAGCATGAATATAAGGTATTAAATTTAACTACAGATAATTATGGATACTATTGACATTGTCAAAGAGATAAGCCGTCTGAAAAAAGAGAAAAATGCCGTTATTTTAGCTCACTTCTATGTGAACCCTGAAGTTCAGGACATTGCAGACTACATTGGTGATTCACTTGGACTATCGCACGCAGCAGCAAAAACCAATGCGGATATTATTCTGTTTTGTGGCGTAAACTTTATGGCAGAGACAGCTTCTATAATTTCTCCCGGCAAAAAGGTTTTGATTCCGGACAATACTGCAGGGTGCTCGCTGACAGAGAGTATTGAAGTCATAGATCTGATTGAATGGAAAAAGGAAAATCCCGATGGAGTGATTATCTCCTATGTAAACACCACAGCAGAGATTAAAGCATATACCGATTATTGCTGTACCTCATCAAACGCGCTTAAAGTAGTGATGAGTATTCCCGCAGATAAAAAAATATTATTTGTTCCTGATAAAAACCTGGGCAATTATATTAAGATTAAAACCGGACGCGATATTGAAATCTTGGAGGGAGATTGTTGCGTCCACAATCAATTCGACACAAAAACGGTTCTTCTTAAGAGCCTGGAATATCCAGAAGCAGATATACTTATCCATCCGGAGAGCAAATGTTCAAATGACCTGGCAATACACAATATGAAACAGGCATACTTCTGTTCAACTTCAGGAATGATTAAACATGTAAACAGTTCCGAAAAAAAAGAGTTTATTATTGTTACGGAAGCGGGCGTCATTCATGAGATGAAAAAGAGTAACCCTAACAAGATATTCATTCCGGTACAAAGCGGTGCGATTTGCAGGAATATGAAAAAAGTTACCCTGGAAAAAGTTCTCAGATCACTCCAGACAGAAGAGTATGAAATAAAAATCCCCGACGGGTTGCGCGAAAAAGCTTGGCTACCAATCAAGAGGATGCTTCAGATTCAATAAGAATCTTTTAAAACACAAAAAAAGCGATACATTGGTGTCGCTTTTTTATGTGGAGAATAAGGGAGATGTGGAGAATAAGGGAGTCGAACCCTTGACCCCCTGCTTGCAAAGCAGGTGCTCTAGCCAACTGAGCTAATCCCCCGGTTACATATGACTATGTAGTCCCGAGCGGAGTTGAACCGCTGACCCCTACATTATCAGTGTAGTGCTCTAACCAACTGAGCTACGGGACTATATAAGTTAAATGACAGCATTAAGAGTAATAAGGAGTGTTTAAATTAAAACTTCTATAGTTAGTAACAGCTCCAAAAAGGAGGTGTTCCAGCCACACCTTCCGGTACGGCTACCTTGTTACGACTTAGCCCCAGTTACTAGTTTTGCCCTAGGTCGCTCCTTGCGGTCACGAACTTCAGGC
>JBAYMP010000055.1:0-12934 GCA_041663505.1 Bacteroidales bacterium
GCAAGCTCTTTGACCGGGAAATATCCCGTTCTTGCCAAAATGCTGTAAAAGACAGGAGAGAGGTGTCCTGCAGAGAGGAAGAACATATCCTTTCCCTTTCCTTCCCTTGTCCATTTTTTAGGATCGTGGTTGAGTTCCTTGAAAAAAAGCGCTGTTAAAAAATCTGTGCTGCTTAAGGAACCTCCCGGGTGACCGGAGCCGGCCATATTGACCATTCGGACAATATCTCTCCTAACTTGAGATGCTATCTCTTGTAAATTTGCGATACTTGTCATTATGTTAATGATTAATTGCTAATAGTGCAAAGATAGCACCAAACAGAGGATTTTGGTAATTATTTTTATCTTTGCATCCACTTAACGGTTCTAAACATTAAGATGAAGCAAATTAGGAATTTTTGTATTATTGCACACATAGACCACGGTAAAAGCACTTTGGCCGATAGACTTCTTGAGGCTACACACACTCTTAACTCAAGAGAGATGGAGAATCAGGTATTGGACTCTATGGATCTGGAGAAGGAGAAGGGGATTACTATAAAAAGCCATGCCATTCAGATGGACTATATATACGAAGGTGAAAAGTACATTTTGAACCTGATTGATACTCCCGGTCATGTTGACTTTTCCTACGAGGTTTCCAGGGCAATTGCATCCTGCGAAGGAGCATTGCTTGTTGTTGATGCAACCCAAGGTATACAGGCTCAAACAATATCCAATCTGTATCTTGCTCTTAATCACGATCTTGAAATCATTCCGATACTCAACAAAATAGATATGGACGCAGCTATGATTGACCCCGTAAAGGATCAGATCATAGACCTTATAGGCTGCGACGATGAGGATATTCTTCTGGCAAGCGGAAAAACCGGTGCCGGAATTCCCGAAATCCTTGAAGCAATTGTGAAGAAAGTTCCACCTCCAAAAGGTGACGAAGAGGCTCCTCTTCAGGCACTTATTTTCGACTCGGTATTTAACTCCTTCAGAGGAATTATAGCATACTTCAAAGTCCAGAACGGAATCATAAGAAAGGGAGACAAAGTAAAATTTTTCAATACAGGAAAAGAGTACGAGGCCGATGAAGTTGGTAAGCTAAGACTGAAAATGATTCCTACAGACGAGGTACGTACTGGTGATGTGGGTTACATAATCTCAGGGGTAAAGACAGCCAGCGAAGTGAAGGTAGGGGATACCATCACTCACAGGGAGAGGCCTTGCACCGCCGCTATTGCTGGTTTCGAAGAGGTAAAGCCGATGGTTTTTGCCGGAATATATCCGGTGGAGGCAGACGAATATGAAGATTTGAGAGCATCTCTGGAGAAACTCCAGCTTAATGACGCATCTCTGGTATTTGAACCGGAATCCTCTCTTGCGCTGGGATTCGGTTACCGAGGCGGTTTTCTGGGATTGCTACATCTGGAGATTGTTCAGGAGAGGCTGTACCGCGAGTTTGATATGGACGTCATTACTACGGTTCCCAACGTATCCTACAAGGTATACACTACACAGGGGGAGGTGATTGATGTTCATAATCCTTCCGGACTCCCTGCTCCAACATTAATAGATTATATAGAGGAACCATATATCCGAGCCCAGGTAATCTCCAAGTCGGAATACTTCGGGGTTATTATGAAACTCTGTCTCGACAAGAGAGGTGTTTTAGTAAGCCAGCATTTTCTCACAAGTGAAAGGGTGGAACTCAATTTTGAAATGCCGCTTGCAGAGATAGTCTTTGACTTTTATGATAAGCTGAAATCGGTTTCGAGAGGGTATGCTTCTTTTGATTATCACGTTATTGGCTATAAGGAGGCAGATCTGGTTAAACTGGATATTCTGCTCAACTCAGAACCGGTTGATGCTCTTTCCAGTCTGATTCACAAAGACCATGCATATGACTTTGGAAGAAGAATGTGCGAAAAGCTCAAGGAGCTTATACCTCGTCAGCAGTTCGATATAGCAATTCAGGCAGCCATTGGTGCAAAAATAATTGCCCGCGAGACTGTAAAAGCTGTAAGGAAGGATGTTACAGCAAAGTGTTATGGCGGTGATATCACCAGAAAACGCAAATTGCTTGAAAAACAGAAGAAAGGAAAGAAGAGAATGCGTCAGATAGGAAACGTAGAGGTACCGCAGAGTGCCTTTATGGCCGTCCTCAGGTTGGACTAGCACATCACACAGGGACGCTATTGTGTGTGACAATAAAGGAATGATAGGAGGTGCCGTTAAAAGGCGCTTGCACAAGAAACGGAAACCGACGGCCAATTTGCATTGGCACATTATCGGTTTCCGTCTTTGTTTTTTAACGAAATGAACTCACAGTGGGTAAATCCGGTGCACGCACTGTACAACGGCAGTCGCTGCATTCAGAAAGTCACATAATTATTGCGTCCCCGTGTGAAATTATTCACGGAACTTTGCGAACTCTATATCTTTTTGTGAACGAAGCTTAAGAGCTTCACTTTTCTGGTAAACAATATCAAGTTGTTTTGCAACCTCGGTCATATTACCTTGGCGGGCTGCTATTATGGCACGCATATAAGCAGCATGAGGACAGTTGTGAGTAATTGCTTTAGAAGCTTTATCAAGTTGATTTGTAAGGATGTATGCTATACCTTCGTTATCATTGCCTGTGCCTGCCAGCTTAGCAACAGCATCGTTGTATCTGCCTTCAAGAATATCAACGATAGCAATATTCTGTTTAGAAACAGGAAGATCAGATTTCTTAAACATCTCCACTGCTCCTTTAAGATTGTTCTCCCTTAAAGCAACGATACCCGCATTATTATAGTAGTAATTGGAAGTTTTGTTGCTTACCTTTGAAAGTGCGCTCTTTGCTTCTGCAAGTTTATTATTATCAAGATAGGTTGAAGCAAGGTTGTTGTAAGCACGGTCACATTTGAATTTCTCACCTGCCTTGCTGTAGATATTAACTTTGGAATCAAAGTCATTAACTAAGGTAGCTGCGTACAAAAGAGCTTCAACATCCATAATGTCGATATTGGTTTTTGTAAGTTCAACCAACTCTTTTTCAGAATAGTTTGTGTAGTCTACATTTGCAATGAACCTGGCTCTGCGTAGTTCAGGAAGTATTTTGTCTGCAAGAGTTCTAAATACTTTTGACATATTCTTGATCTCTCTTTCGCGAACCATAGGATCGCTGTACATAGAAAGCACGCGAAGAATAAGATCTTTGTCCTGCATTGAAGAACCAGCAACAAGTTCCTGGAAACCTTCCCAGTCTTCTGCAATAGTCGAAACATTAACAGGAGCGGCTAAAGGAGTCTCCTTTGTGATTTTGTCGAAAGCTTTCTTAGCAGTTTCCCCACGTTTGTCAGACAACTTAGCGTTGAGATCCTCAGATCCGTCAGGAGATGCGTATGCAACAATGTTTGTGCTTTTAACCTCTCTGCGTTGATCTTTCTCTATATCTGAAAGGAATTGTTCAAACTCTTTAATCTCTTCTTTGGTAAGTTCTTTCGGACGAACTACAGAACTATTGATTTGATAAAGGATCTGAGTCTCTTTTTTCTCTGCAATTACTTTTTGGTATTCGTAAGATGCCAAAGCGGTTGTGCCTGAATTGTGAACCAATTTGTAGGTGATATTTGCACCATCTGCCAATTTGAATGCTGCAGGAAACTCAATTTTCTTTTCTTTATCCAAAACGGCAACTCTAAGTTCCAGGTGAGATTGCTCCATTCCGGGTTTATAAGCAAACTTTACAGTGTTACTTGCTTTTCCTCCGGCAAGAGGAATAGCCTGGAAATTGTCAGTTACTTTTTCTCCTTGCAGTTTGAATACAGGGGCAGAAACTTCGCCGCCCTGGTATACTAATACCGGAACAACTTCAAGTATTGCTTTTGGGTGAAAATATCCCTCAGGAAAGCTCATTGTATATGTTGCAGTAATTTCGTCTGCAACTACTTCAAGTACTTTAGGGTCATTCTGTACGCTCACTAATTGAGCCTCTTTAGCCATTTTGGATGGATTGCTACAAGAAAGAACAGTCAATCCGATGAAGGCTAACGATAGAATTTTAAATAGGTTCTTTTTCATTATTTTTTTATTTTATTAAAAAGTTGGCTACTAATTTGTACAAAGATAGGAAATTTTTATATACTTGGTTTAATAACATTTCTCGATATTAAATCTTTGATATCATCAGGGGTGTCAATGGAATATGAAGAATGTTGTGTTACAGCGACTTTAATTCTAAAACCATTCTCGAGCCACCTCAATTGCTCCAACTGTTCAGCCATTTCCAAAAGGGATGGTTTCAGATTTGAAACAGAGGTCAAAGCGTCTCTGGTAAAGGCATACAATCCTATGTGCTTATAATACGGGAAATTCAAAATCCATTTATTGCTCTCTGCTATGCGTTGGAAAGGGATTGCATTTCTACTGAAGTATAGTGCAAAATTATCTTTTGAAATCACAACCTTGGGACTGTTTGGGTTAAAAATATCCTCGCTGGCAGAGAACTTTTTTACAAGAGTTGCAATTGTTGTGCTCTTGTCTTTAAAACAATCCACAAGCTCAAAAAGTTGTTCAGTTGCAATAAACGGTTCGTCTCCCTGAATATTGACGATAACATCGTATTGCGTGCCTTCTCTCTCTTCAATAATCTTCATTGCCTCAAAACACCTGTCTGTTCCACTTTTGTGAGATGTGGAGGTCATTACAACATCGCCCCCGAAACGAGTAACCTCTTCAATAATCCTCTGATCGTCCGTGGCAACATATACGTGTTCAAAAGCTGAGGCACTACGCTCGTACACCCTTTTTATCATCGTTTTACCCGCTATCTCAACAAGGGGTTTTCCAGGAAAGCGGGTTGAGCCATATCTAGAAGGAATAATCGCAAGAATTTTCATTACAAATGGGGTTTAAATTTTTCAAAGGTACAAATTTTATCTACTTTTGTAAATTATGGATTTACGTTCGATCAAACTAAGGTTCGATATCATAGGAGATAACCAGGCTCTCAACCGGGCTATTGATATTGCTGTCCAGGTTGCCGGAACGGATTTGTCTGTTCTGATTACCGGGGAGAGTGGCGTTGGAAAGGAGTCGTTTCCGCAAATCATTCACCTTAACAGTTCCAGAAAACACAATCAGTATATTGCCGTTAATTGCGGTGCAATTCCGGAAGGTACAATTGATTCAGAGTTGTTTGGCCACGAAAAGGGTTCGTTTACCGGCGCTTTTGAGACCAGAAAGGGATACTTCGAAGTTGCAGACGGTGGAACACTTTTTCTGGATGAGATTGCAGAGCTCCCTCTCCCTACCCAGGCGCGGCTCCTAAGAGTTCTCCAATCGGGAGAATTTATAAAAGTAGGTTCGTCCAAAGTACAAAAGACAGATGTCAGGATAATTGCAGCAACAAACGTCAATATTCAGAGAGCCATAGAAACAGGTAAGTTCAGGGAAGATCTCTACTACAGGCTCAATACAGTTCCAATCACAATTCCGTCTTTAAGAGAGAGAAGAGAGGATATCCATCTTCTGTTTAAAAAATTTTCTCTCGATTTTGCAGATAAATACAAGATGCCCACAATAAAACTTACCCCTGAGGCTGTTCACATTCTGGAATCTTATAGATGGCCGGGAAATATCCGTCAACTTAAAAGTATATCTGAGCAGATATCGGTTATTGAAACTAACCGGGTAATAGGGGTCGAAGTTTTAAAAAAGTATCTCCCGCAGGATAATCCCAACCGTCTTCCGGTAAGAACAGACGGCCACAATCCGGACTATCTTACAGACAGGGATATTATATATAAAGTTCTTTACCAGTTAAGGCAAGAGGTAGAGGAGCTCAAAGAACAGATTCAGTGCACTAAGCTACCCTCTTCCGGAACCGTTATCTCTACACCAAAAGATATTTCTACAGGAATTGATGGCACATCTGTTGTTGATTATGAAGAAGATACAGAAATTTCTACAGGGCTCGAACCTACAAACTTTTCAATTCAGAATATGAGTGCCGACCTTATAAAAAAAGCATTGGAAAAGCACGGCGGTAAAAGAAAATCTGCTGCTGCGGAGCTCGGAATATCGGAAAGAACACTGTATAGAAAGATAAAAGAGCTAAATTTGGATTTATGAAAAAACTTACAATAGCAATTCTTACCATTCTGCTTGTCTCTTCATGCGGGATTTACAAATTTAACAGTTCTTCCATAAAGCCGGATGTCAAATCCATTACTGTAGACTATATAGAAAACAAGGCTATGAGGGTAAATCCTTCTCTCAGTAATAATCTCACAGAGGCTTTAAAAGATAAATATAGAAGATTTACAAAATTGAAACTCGATCCCTCTGACGGAGACCTTTTTGTAGAGGGAGATATTGTTGCATATGAGACAACTGCTCTTGCTGTTACAGCTATGGAAGTTGCGTCCCAGAACAGACTTACTATAACCATCAAGATCAAATACACAAATAACAAGTATCCTAAGGAGAATTTCGAAAAACAATTTGTCGCGTTTGAAGATTATCCCTCTACAAACAGTCTGGATCAGGTAGAGGCAAGTTTAACGGATGCGATTATCGAAAAACTGGTAGATGAGGTATTTAATGCTACAGTTGCAAATTGGTAGTTATGAATAATTTTGACATACCCACTCTGGAGCAGGCAGTAGATAGGTACCCATGGTTTTCTCTGGCCCGTATGGAGCTTTTTAAAAAAGTTTGTGAGTTGGGCGAAGAGCAAAAACTTGCCTGTCTAAGCAAAGTTGCTGCCTACCTCTACTCGAGAGAGAGACTTTATGAAATCTCGCAAGTAGTGCAAAACAAAGAGTTGCCGGTTACTGGTAGCAGCGTTCCGGATAATGCCTCAGACACCAAAGAGACCTCCCGGCCTTCGGAAGAGATAGCATTTGAAATTGAAACAGACCCTCTGAACATAATAAAATCGCCCAAAATAGTTTTGGCTGGAGGCGATTACTTTAACAGAACCGACTTTGAAAAGCTTGAACTGGACACTACAAAACCATTAGACAAATTTATTGTTGAAAAACCAACGCTTCTAAGATCCAACCCTGCGCTGGTTAAAAATGAGACGGATTCACCTCTGGAAACAGAAGTAGAAGAGAGTTTCGAAGATTCCGGTTTTTATACAGAGACCCTTGCAAAAATATACACGGAACAAGGATTTTACAAAAGAGCTTTAGAGGTTTATGCAAAACTTATTTTGCTATTTCCGGAAAAAAGTAGTTACTTTGCAACCCTTGTTCAAGATTTAAAGAGTAAACACAACCAGTAATATTATGTATACAGCAATTTCCATCCTAATTGTAATAGCCAGTATCTTACTGACAATTATAGTTTTAGTGCAAAATTCCAAAGGCGGCGGATTGGCTGCCAACTTTGCATCGGGTAATCAGACATTTGGTGTTCGTCAGACAGCAGACTTTCTGGAAAAGGCGACTTGGACACTTGCCATAACAATTATTGTTTTATGCGTGTTAGCAACAGCTTTTGTCTCTACAGGCAGCAGCGAAAAGCAAGATTCAATTCAGCAGAGGATTGAAAATTCGGCACCTATTCAGGGCCAACCGGAGTTCCCGACTAACCCTGCACCATCTACTCCAACTACAGAAAAACCGGCTACTCCTAAAAAGTAGTAAAAATTTTCCAACAGTATATCAGCCCGTTACAAATGTAACGGGTTTTTTTGTGAAATTTTTACTACTATGTGACACAAGGTATTGATTTTTTTTTATATATTTGCACTACCTAATTCTATTAGATTCTAAATACTATATAAAATGAAAAAAGTTGTAAATGTTGGTATAGGCGGTAGAAGTTTTGTAATAGACGAGGACGCCTATCAAAAATTGGACAAATACCTGGAAAAGTTCCGCGAAAGAACTAAAATGGGTATGCAGACCGGAGATGTAATGGAAGACCTCGAGCAGAGAATAGCCGAGCTTTTCGATGAATCTCTCAGAAACGGACAAGAGGTTGTGAATTTAACTATTGTCAACAAAATCATTGCCCAGTTGGGAATGCCTGACGGAGAGGCTACCGATGATGATTTTACCTCAAAAAAGGAGACAAACTACGGATATACAGTTAAAAAACTGTACAGAGATCCGGACAGCAGAGTACTTGGCGGAGTCTGCGGAGGTCTTGCTCTGTATACTAATGTAGACATTGTTCTTGTGAGGGTACTCTTCATTATCTGCCTGTTTATGGGTAGTGTTGGATTTTGGGCTTACATTATCTTCTGGATAGTTGCACCGCTTGCAACTACTGCAACCCAAAAATGCGAAATGAGAGGGATTCCTGTTACAGCAGAAAATCTCAGGAAGTATTCAATTTATAAATAGAACCGGTTATGAACGATATTAATACAGACAACATTAAATCACAAATGCGTAAGGGCGTTCTGGAATACTGCATATTGGGTATTCTGAACAATAACGACGCATATGCATCATCTCTGATAGCAGAGCTAAAGGATGCCAGTATGATAGTTGTGGAGGGTACGCTTTATCCTCTTTTAACCAGACAAAAAAACCAAGGATTGCTCAGTTACAGATGGGAGGAATCTCCACAAGGTCCGCCAAGAAAATACTACTCTATTACAGAGAAAGGTAGAGAACTTCTCTCCGAAATGGACGGAGCATGGCAAGAGTTGGTAGATACAATAGCCCAAATAAGAAACAATAAAAATCAATAAGATGAAAAAGGTTGTTAAAGTAAGCATAGGAAAACTGGCTTTTACCATTGATGATGATGGTTATGAGCTATTAAAGGCCTATTTGGGAGAACTTAACGCCCATTACAAGTCTAAACAAAACGGGGATGAGATAATTGAAGGGATCGAGGAGAGGATGGCTGAGCTTTTTATCGAGAAATCCGGGAAAGGCTCTGTTGTATCTATGCAGGTCGTAAAAGATGTTATCAATATTCTGGGGAGACCGGAGATTATTGATGAAGAGACCAGAGCTTCCGGTTTTGAATCCAACCAGGAGAGAGGCACGAGGGCAATACCAAAAAGGGTCTACAGGGATCCTGACAACAAGATGCTTGGAGGAGTCTGTTCAGGGTTGGCAACATATTTCAATATAGACAAAGTGCTGGTAAGGATTCTCTTTTTGATATTCTTTATCGGATTCTCTATTCTGGGATTTCATCTTGGCGGAGGATCTTTTATGGTAATTGCCTATATAATTCTTTGGATAGTGATTCCAGAGGCAAAAACCGTTGAACAAAAATGTGCAATGCATGGAGAATCTGCAGATCTTTCGCATATTCAAAAGAGGGTCGAGGATGGGCTGACCAATGTGGGCAGTGGCTTGAAAAAAGCAGGCTCACAAGGTGGTATGTTAATAGTAGATATTTTAAAAAAAGTGATAGGTGTTCTTCTTGTGTTTTTTTCAATTTCAGGTATTCTGATTCTCTCATTCCTGCTGTTGGGGGTAGAAATATTCGAAGGAGTTATTCCTTTTGACGCACTTAACTATATAAACTTAGGATTGGGTAACACTTTCTGGTTTAAAGTAGCTCTCCTTCTTGTTCTGTTTCTGCCATTAGTGGGGATGCTTTATGGAGGGATTCAAATACTTTTTGAATTTAAATCGCCAAGAATGAGACCAGGTTTAATAATATTCCTGTTATGGATCACCTCGGGAGTAACATTTACAGTACTTACCGTAAATGCATCCAGACCATATTGGAACAAAGCACAGGAAAGCAGCTCTATCCGAATAAGAGAGGATATCGATACTCTCTACCTGAAATACGAATCACCGGGAAGAATGCCAAACTCCAGAGTCTTCTTTGATGCCGACAGATCGGAAGCAGTACTCTTCTGGATGGACGGAGAGAGAAGCAATCGTAAAATAGTTACATTTCCCAAGGTCAATCTTGTAAGACAGAGTGAAGAGGACAGTTCTGTAATTTACCTGGATGCACATTCTATGGCATATACATATGCCGAGGCACTTATCAAGGCACAGAGAAACATTCCTGTTGTTGAGCTTAAGGATTCATTACTAACCATACGTGCAGATATTTATGATAAGACTAATAAATGGGACGGCACCTTCAAGGAGTTGTCAATATACATTCCGGAGAGAATCAAAGTAATACTGCAGGGACCAATCAGGCACGATTTCTACAGCGACGACAGTTATAACTCTCACTGGTGTTGGCAACGGGACAATGACTGGGACTAATCTATTTGATTACCCCCAACTCCTTGCCAACTTTAGTGAAAGCTGCAATACACTTATCCAAATGTTCAATCTCGTGTCCGGCAGAAATTTGTACCCGGATGCGAGCTTGTTCTTTTGGGACGACAGGGAAGTAGAATCCGGTAACATATATTCCCTCTTCTAACATTCTTGCAGCGAATTGCTGCGACAGTTTTGCTTCATACAACATAACAGCACAAATGGCAGACTGAGTAGGTTTAATGTCGAACCCGGCAGCAACCATCCTTTTAACAAAGTATTCAGTATTGTTGTGAAGTTTATCCTGAAGCTCATTGGTCTTTGACATCATATCGAACATAGCGATGCCTGCTGCTGCGACCATCGGAGGAATCGAGTTTGAAAAGAGATATGGTCTGGAACGCTGGCGTAACATAGCGATAATCTCCTTTTTACCGGTTGTGAAACCGCCTATTGCACCACCAAAAGCCTTTCCGAGAGTCCCGGTCAATATTTCAATCTTGCCTCTCAAATCGTACTCTTCGGTAGTTCCCCTGCCGGTTTTACCAACAACACCCGCCGAGTGAGACTCGTCCACCATTATCATCGCATTGTACTTGTTGGCGAGCTTGTAAATCTTGTCCAGAGAGGCAACATTACCATCCATAGAGAATACACCATCTGTTACAATAAGCCTGTATCGTTGTGCCTGAGCAAGTTTAAGACAGTTTTCCAAATTTTCCATATCTGCATTGGCGTAACGGTAGCGCTGAGCTTTGCATAACCTTACTCCGTCAATTATGGATGCGTGGTTAAGTGCATCGGAGATAATTGCGTCCTCTTCATTTAGCAAAGGTTCAAAAACTCCGCCGTTGGCATCAAAACAGGAGGCGTATAGTATTGTGTCTTCCGTACCGAAAAATCCGGCAATTTTCTTTTCCAGTTCAAGATGCAGATCCTGGGTTCCGCATATAAACCGTACACTGGACATACCAAATCCTCTTTTATCCAGTGCCTCTTTGGCAGCCCTTATCAAAACAGGACTGTTTGAGAGTCCAAGATAGTTGTTTGCGCAGAAGTTCAATACCTCCTGACCGGTGTTAACCTTAATGGCAGCCTGCTGGGCCGTTGTAATAACTCTCTCTCTCTTGAACAGGCCTGCTGAGTCTATGTTCTCAAGCTCACTTTTAAGAAATTCCTGAAACTCTTTATACATAAAATTAATTTTTAGATTACCCTATTCATTATGTGCAAAGTTAACAAGTAAATATTAATCTGGTAAAAAATTAAAAAACTATTTTTGTTTTCTAAGTTTTCTTTTCTACTTTTGCACCTTAATTTAAAAACAATGAGTTTAAGAGAGAGAATTATTGAAAATTCTATGGAGATGTTCCTGAACCGGGGGTGCAAATCAGTTACGATGGACGACATTGCAACTGAGAACGGCATTTCCAAGAGGACTCTCTATGAACTCTTCAGCGACAAATCAGCACTTCTGGATGAGTGCATACTTCATACTGGTGAAAAGGTGAAGTGTAATGCAGATAATGTTATGAAAGGACCTGGAAATGTTCTTGATATGATATTTAAGGTACACGAACAACAGGCGGGACCGGTTATCAGCTTAAGAATCAATTTCTTTTCTGAATTAAAAAAGTACTATCCGGATATCTATCACAAAGTTGTTGTCAAGCTTACCGAATTTCATATGAAGAGTATGGAAAAATTTTTGCAGAGAGGCCAAGAAGAGGGGTTGATATTAAAAGATATAGATAAAACGATTATCTCCAAAATTATTATTGAAATTTCCAACATTATAGATGATAAGGAGATTTTTTCTCTTGAGAATGTTTCCAGAAAACAACTCTTCAAAGAGACTTTACTCTACTATTTCAGAGGAATTTCTACCGATGAGGGGATAAAAATTATAGATAATTATTTAAATAAATAAAATAGAATGATTAAAGGGATTTTAAAAAATTTAAAAGCAGTTACCATGATTATGGCCCTGTCTTTCATTGGCACAACTCTTAGTGCACAGACAGAGCCACAGGATACACTACGTCTGACCATAGAACAGGCTCTTGAGATTGCATTGAGCGATAATCTGAATATAAAAATAGCCGATGCAGAACTTGAACGGGTGGATTATCTTAAACAGGAGAGCTGGTATTCGTTGCTCCCATCATTGAACGGAAGTGCCCAATACACAAACAATGTGTACAAGCAAATATTCTTTTCTGATTTTTTCCCCGGAGGAAGTATGAAAGTTGGCTCCAAACATGGCTATACATTGACAGGATCTCTTCAAGTCCCCTTGTTCTCTTTTGGTCTGTACAAAAACATTCAGCTATCGGGACTGGAGATAAAAGCGGCATTAGAGTCTGCAAGAACCACCAAACTGGATCTAATAATGCAGGTGAAGAACAACTTCTACGGAATTATTATGACCAAAGAGTCACTCGCAGTATTGGAGCAGAGCTATAAAAACGCCATGGAAAGTGCCGGGAACATTAAAAATATGTATGAAAAGGGATTGGCGAGCGAGTATGATAAAATACGTTCCGAAGTGGCAGCCAGAAATATAATGCCTACATTGACCCAGACCAGGAATGGCTTGGAGCTGGCAAAAATGCAGCTTAAAATCTTAGAAACTGTTTAAATTTTATTAATTAATTCTGTTAAGCATCAGTTTAATCATCGCCAACTGTATCATCGCTTCACTTGTGTCCGGGTTGAATTCAAAATCCTTGCTCAATCTTCTGTAAC
>JBAYMP010000056.1:0-12843 GCA_041663505.1 Bacteroidales bacterium
AACACATAATTATTACTAATTATGTAATCGTTTTTGACAAAATTTGGAAACGATAAAATCATGTTATAAATCAATCATTTTTCTTTATCAAAGGCTTATGGGATTGTTTTGCTTATCAGATAGAAAATTCTTTTTTATGTGATATAGTAATATTGGTAGATAATAATACTACGAATAATGACACTTTAAATCTTCAAGTAGCATCAGCAAAGACCTCAAGACGATAAATTCGAACAATTATTAGCAACGTTTTGTTTAGTAGTGTCTAAAGTTGAAAAAATAATGAAATCATTACCGATGTTTTGGTGACATAGCCGATCTTTTTTAAATATTAGGGGACAGTTCTCATGAAAAGGGGCTTTATTATGGAGCGATATCAATATTCCAATGCATTACGTGGTCCAAAATTAGGAATAGGAAACCTAAAACTGACGAATCCATTGCTGCGATTATTCTTTTGGATAAATGATTTTAAAGGAAAAATATTCAAACCCATTTTGAATACAACAAAAACAAAAATATTAGTAAAAGGGTATGAAGATGCTGTTTTAAACTGTTACGTTATAAACCCCGATCGGTTGGACACTAACGCCCCAACAATTATCTACTTACATGGGGGAGGATTTTTTGGGGGGTTTGCTCCGGTTAATTTTATAAATGCTTGTTTTTATGCCAACGAACTTAAATGTAGAGTTTTTTTGCCAGAATATAGGACTTCTTACAAATATAAATATCCAATTCCCGTTGAAGACTGCTATGAAGCAACGAAATTTATCTATGATAACGCTAAAACACTGATGGTCAATAATAATCGTTTCGTAGTATATGGTGATAGTGCCGGCGGGTGCTTAGCGGCAGCAGTGTCACTAATGGCAAGAGATCGAAAGACGTTTTCAATCGCAATGCAGATGTTAATATATCCCGTGACGGATTATCTACAACTTGGAAAGAGTTTAAAGACATATCCGCTTGCTACTTGGTCAACTGCTGCAACCAGACGAATGTGGAAATTGTATCTTGGGAAAGTAAACCCAATCAACATCGGTTATGCTTCTCCTCTATATGCGGATTCGTTAAATAATTTACCGTTTGCTTATGTTGAACCGCAAGAAATTGATTGTCTTTGCGATGAAGGAATTGCCTTTGCCAAACGTCTCGAGGCCTCAAAAGTTGCGACTATTCTCAATGTCATCAAAGGTTCATATCACGCTTTTGAAGAAGAATACCCTAACCTTTTTGTTCTAAATATTCTTCATCAACGATGTGATCAATTAAGGAAAACACCTTATTTAAAATAGACTTCATCGCATCAATAGAAATGGGCATGAGAGTTTTTTCTCATGCCTTTTTAAAGGAAAGTACTGGCGCATCTTTCTTACTGTCAAGGATTGATAGTCAATCATCATTTAAAAAAACAGATTTTGATTTCGTGATTGGCTCTTGACAGTTTTTTTGTTTTGGTGTAGCATGTATATAGTAAAACGTTTTACTAAAGCGATTTACCAATTCTATTTCGATTGGGGAACCCTTATGCATAAAATTTTTATTGTTGGCAGTTTAAATATGGATATGGTTTTTCGGATTCACTCGATTCCCAAAAAAGGAGAAACCGTTTTTGGAGACGAATTTTTTTTGAATCCCGGAGGTAAAGGAGCTAATCAAGCCATTGCTTGCGCACGTCAAGGAGCAGAAGTTTTGATAGCTGGCACTGTCGGAAACGACATTTTTGGTGAAGAACTTATTAACGGTCTTCGAAAAGATGGGGTCAATGTGGATAACATCTATCGACATTCAACGACACCGACAGGGACTGCTCTTATCCTAATCACCGGTGATGACAACCGTATCGTCGTTGCCCCTGGCGCTAATTTTAAAACCATTTCGACTCAAATTGACGCGATTTTGACCGATGCTCAGCCGGGAGACATTTATCTGACGCAAATGGAGATTCCCTATAGCGCAGTATCGTATGGGTTAGCGGTCGCAAAAGCGAAGAAGATGTACACGATTCTCAATCCTGCACCTGCTCAAGCACTTGACGAGATGCTTCTTCATGATGTCGATTTAATCATTCCTAACGAAACTGAAACCGAAAAGATTACTTCCTTTTCTAGTAAAAATCCTAATTTTGCACTCGAAGCCATCGCTTTTTTTCTTAATAAAGGTATCAAAGAAATAATTCTTACTCTCGGTCAAGACGGATGTATTTATGGAAATAAGGATACCATTAAAAAAGTGTCTGCCTATCCCGTAAAAGTAGTCGATACGACCGCGGCTGGCGACACTTTTGTTGGTTCAATTGCGGTGGCACTCGCAGGCGGTTCCAAAGTGATCGATGCGCTTTCTATCGCTTCAGCCGCTGCCGCTTTTACTATTTCTCGGCTTGGAGCCCAATGCTCAATTCCTTGTAGTTCTGAAATATGTGATTTTATCAATCATAATTCTCATAAACGAGGTGAGAATTGATGAAATATACAATCCGAGACATCGCTCGTGAAGCAAATGTGTCGGTAACGACTGTTTCTCTCGTTCTCAATGATAAACCGAATACCGTTTCTGAGGGAACGACAAGGCTGATTCGTGAAATCGCTGCCAAAAATAATTATGTGCCTAATCAATTTGCTGTCGGGCTCGTCACTAAGAAGACAAATACGATTGGTTTAATTCTTCCCGACATTGCTAATACTTTCTTTGCTGAACTTGCGAGAAGTGTTGATCAGTTCTGTACCGCTTCCGGATACTCGATGATTCTGTCTAATACGAACAATGATCCCGTTAAAGATTGGGCAACGGTAAATTTACTCATCAACCGTGGTATTGATGGCCTAATCATAGCATTTTCACAAGATAAAAACAAAGAAAGAAGCTCAAGTTTTATCACGATGCTCGAGGATTTAGATGTCCCCTTTGTTGCTCTCGATAGTTGGATTGAAGGTTTGAAATGCTCGGGAGTCTCAATTCACCATAGCAAGGGTGGAATGATGGCAACGAAACATTTAATTTCCCTTGGCCATATCAAAATCGGATGCATTACCGGACCCCGTGGCAGTTATACGGCTGAACGTCGTCTCAAAGGATATATTAATGCTCTCACCGAATCGGGAATTGCTTTCGATGAAGATCTTGTTGCCGTCGGTAATTATCAGTTTGAAAGTGGCTTTGAAGCTGCATTGCATTTACTGGATCACGGAGTAACCGCCATCTTTGCATCGAATGATCTAATGGCTTACGGGGCGTACCAAGCTGTGCAAGAGCGGGGAATGAAAGTTCCGGACGATATTTCGATAGTCGGTTTTGACGATTTGTTTTTTTCAGCCATTCTTCCAACCCCTTTGACAACGATTCATCAATCAATTTCGATACTTGGTGAACAAGCTTGGAACTTATTATATGATCGTTTGAAGAATTCTGGGCGGGAAAACGAATATCATCAGCTTGAACCCAACTTGATTATTCGAAATAGTACAAAAGTGAGGAAAGGATGATTATTCAATTATGAAAAAATTACTAATAATATTTTGTATTCTTTGTTTATCATTTACTGTCGGATGCACTAGTTCGCAGACCACGACAACTGATGACATATCAAACATCACCGAAGAAACCTACCCTGCGACTATCTACGGCAGAATTTTTACTGATTCAGGGGACATGATAACTGCAGGCATAATAATAACTTATCCGAATGGCGATATGGAACGAATCAATTCTAATGTTTTGTCCGGATACTGTTTACTCTTGGATGAAGGTACTTATACGCTAACCTATGTTCGTGGACCAGAGTATGCCAAGGTTTCACGGACGATTTCTGTTGAAAGTTACAAAACTTATTACCTTGATGACGTTCGTTTAACACATCTTTATGATGGTACAGCATCTGGTTGGTATATGGGTGATTTGCACCAACATACAGTGTATAGTGATGGCAAACAGACTGTCGATGAAGTTCTGCTTTCTAACATTAATAACGGACTCCATTATGGTTTTCTCTCTGATCACAATTCCGCTGCCGGTTTAGCGGAATGGGTGCAGGGAAACCGTTTTGTGGCTGCGTATGATGCAGTTGGCAATCCGATTATGTTTCGAGCTATTCGCGCTGTCGAAGTCACCACTGATTTTGGCCATTTTCAATCTCTTGGCATCGGAAATGTCTTTGAACAGGCGGATATTAGTATCCTAAAAGGTGATGATCCTATCGCTGACATCACCGATATGATGCAAGAAATCATCCGTAGCGGTGGTATTGCCCAAATCAATCATCCCTTCGCGACTTCTTTACTCGGATTTTACTATTGGGAAATTGTCGAAGAATTCGACACAATTGAAATTTGGAACGGTTTATATGAACCAAACGCCAACGAAAACCTTTTAGCAAAGTTGAAGTGGTTCGAATTGCTCAATCAGTATGCTGCAGGAGACATTAAATATTTGCCAGCGACCGGTGGATCTGACAATCATTCAATCACCGGAACTTACACGGCTCAATATGCTAATCTTTCAACTCCTGAAGGTATCTATACCGATAGTTATCTTCGTCGAGGAGTATATAGTGGTGTTCCCACTACTGTTGTTCACATTGATGGAGATTTTACCGAAGAAAACATCATGAAAGCTATTAAAGCCGGGAATAGCTTTATAACTAATGGACCGATGGTCATTGCAACAATTGGTAACGTTGGGTATGGCGAAACTTATTCATTAAATGAGGCTACCACAGTAACAATCAATTTATCAGTGTTCTCACGGGATCAAATGAGGACCATCAATATCTATAAGAATGGCGAAATTGTAAGCACTCTTTCTGCCATCGATGGTTCGATGCTTCTTGATGACATCGTGACGATTAACGACGTTGAAGTTGGCGATTGGTTTGTTATCGAAGTAATTGGTGATGAGGCGCTCTATGCCATCACGAATCCAATCTTTATTGGGATTTAACACGTACAGTGTTGAACATATAGGAGGTAAAAATGAAAAAAGTATTAGGTTTAGCTCTTGCTTTCTTTGCTTTGTTCGCTTTCATGGGTTGCGAACAAGAAACAACTACCGCTGCTCCAACTGTCTTTGAACTCGGGTCCGATACTGGCAGTTATGCACCGGCAACACTTTCGGGGTACGAAGTCACCAAAACGGTTTACTTGCAGATTATGGGCCCTAATGACATCGAACTGTTTAACGGAACGGTTACTGTTGTATCATCAAATCCAACCGTGTATGAAGCTTTTGTTGGAGCTTGTAGTAGCAAAGGGATTGCCCAAGTTTCGGCCACGGATAGTGGATTCATCACCTCCGTCGATTCGTATGTTAACGGAACGAACAGTAGTTACTGGATGGGATACATCAATGGTGATTCCCTGCTTGTAGGTGCGAATTCGTCTCAAGTACGCAACGGAGATTATGTTCAACTGCTTTTTGAAACTGTTTCATGGTAATTTGAATCAATAATAAGATTTAATAAATCGACGATGATTTCATCTGTGAACCGAGCTCTTGATAATAATGATAAGAGCTCGGACGCGGACGTCGAAAGGATGGGAAAACTTGAAAAAATTACTGGCTTTGAGCTTAATCCTTTTAAGCATCTTTAGCTTTGTCGGTTGTGGTGATTTAACAAACATGACAACTATCGATGGAGAAACTACTACTGACGATGGGATACTTAAAATTGTTCTTTTAGTCAACGGCAACCTCGGTGATATGTCGTTTTTTGATTCTGCGAATTCGGGAATCGATCGTCTGAATGCCGAATACGGTGATACTATTGACGCTAAGACGATTGAAATGGGAACAAACCAATCAGGATGGGAGACAACGCTTTATCGGGTCTCACAACAGGACTATGACCTTATTATCTGCGCTACTACCCAGATGCGCGAATCACTTCAAAAAGTTGCCAACCGTTATCCCGAAAAGGATTACGTGATTTTTGACACGGAAATTCAAGATGGACTTGCGGCAAATTATCCCAATGTCCATTCAATTTTGTTTCGCCAAAACGAAGGTGGATTTCTTGCCGGTGTTCTGGCGGCGGCCATGGCAAATGGCACATCAGGAATGGCTTCCCCTGTCATTGGCAGCGGTAACGTTGGTTTCATCGGCGGTATGCGCAACGATATCATCTATGATTTCGCTGTCGGTTATGCGTCCGGTATCGCATATGAAAATTCGAGAACATCGACTCAGGTTACCTTGACTAATTCTTTCGTTGGCAACTTTAACGATTCCACTCAAGCAAAAGCTTTAGCTTCGGTACAGTATACTAATGGTGCGGATGTTATCTTCGCCGCGGCTTCACAAGCTGGTCTTGGTGTCATCGATGCTGCTCAAACTAAAACCAAATACGTGATCGGTGTTGACTCGGATCAATATCTCTACTATGAAGATTCGAATCCGACTCGGGCAAATCTAATCATTACTTCCGTTCTCAAAAAAGTCGGGGATGTTATATATAATACTGTTCTTCAATATCAAGCTGGAACACTCGAATTCGGGAAATTGGTAAGTTATGGTCTTTCCGAAGGGATTATCGATCTCGCCAACAACGCAAACTATATTGCCAAAGTTCCACAAGCTTTGCGCGATCGCCTCGAAGCCTTAAAAGCCGAGATTATATCCGGCGAACTTGATGTCACGTCGCGTTTTGATCTTTCATTAGCGGAAATCGAAGCCTTGTTCAATGATCTCGAATAAATAAAGGAGCAATCACCATGTCCAATCCGATTCTGCAGATGCATGGCATTTGCAAGTCATACGGTCCGGGAATCATTGCCGCGGACGGTGTAAACTTTAGCGTCAATTCCGGTGAAATTCATGCCCTTGCCGGTGAAAACGGTGCTGGCAAAACTACCTTAATGAAGATACTTTTCGGAATGGAAAAACCGCAAAAAGGCGAGATTTTCATTCGCGGACAACTGGCAACAATCACTGATGCCAATAAAGCGATGCAATTTGGTATTGGTATGGTTCACCAACATTTCATGCTCATCGACGAACTAACCGTCGCGGAAAATGTCGTTATTGGAATTGAACCGAAGAAGCATGGCCTTTTTGATCGTGAGGCCGCTTCTCAACTTGTCAAAGAAATGGCAGAAAAGTATAATATGCCCGTCAATCCGGAAGCACTTATCCGTGATTTGAATGTTGCAAATAAGCAGAAAGTCGAAATTCTTAAGGTACTGGCGCGTAATGCTGATATCATTATCCTTGATGAACCTACAGCTGTTTTGACTCCTCAAGAGACAAAACGCTTTTTTGAACAACTATCCGCTCTGAAGAAAAGCGGCCGGACTATTATTGTTATCACTCACAAACTACCAGAAATCACTGCGATCTGCGACCGGATTACGATTCTGCGTAAAGGCAGAAACGTTGGGACGTATGACGTTGGATCTATAACGGAAACGGAAATATCACGTTTGATGATTGGCAGCAATCCGCTTCCAGATATCATTCCTACATTCGGCAATCCAGGTAAGATCTTACTATCGGTTCGCAATCTATCTTATCAAGGCAACCATGGTAAACCCGCGCTTCAAAACGTCTCCTTTGATCTTCATGCTGGGGAATTATTAGGCGTCATTGGGGTGGAAGGAAACGGTCAACGCGAACTTGTCGATATTCTGGCTGGTCGTCAGATCGGATATGAAGGATGTGTCCTTCTTGATGATGTTCAACTTAAAGGGAAGTCAATTAAGCAGATTCGGGATTTAGGGCTCGCTTTCATTCCCGAAGACAGAATGACTGATGGTGTAAATTTAAGTGGTTCAATTATGGAAAATGTCACTTCGGCAATCCAGGAAGATTACGAATATCAATTGGGACCGTTCCAAAATCAAAAAAAGTTAAATGATTTTGCTCATCATATCAATGATGTTTTTGAGGTTAAATACAATTCTCTATCGGAAGAAATTCGGTTTTTATCAGGTGGCAATATGCAAAAAGTTGTCTGTGCCCGAGAAATAACTGCTTGTCATACAGTTTTAATTGCTAATCAACCTACACGAGGTGTCGATGTCGGATCGGTAAGAACAATCCATGACCGAATTGATGCTTTAAGGCAAAATGGAAAAGCAATTTTGTTAATATCGAGCGATCTATCGGAAATCCGATCTTTATGCAAACGCGCGATTGTCCTTCATCAAGGGTCGATTGTTGCGCGCATTGAAGATCTTTCGGTTTGTTCCGAAGAAGAACTGGGGCTGTATATGCTCGGAATAAAATGCGATAATGACACATTTGGGAGGGATGCTGCATAATGACTAAATTAGCAGGCTTTCTTTCTGGATTAAAAACCCTATTTAAAAAAGCCTTCACCTCAGATCACTTTAAAACTAGCGTTATTGAAATTGGCAGAACTATGTTGGCAATTATTATTGCCTACCTTGTTGCTTTTGTGGTTATTAGCTTCGTATCCGAGGATTCTAAAAATGCTATCCGATGGTTCGTCTTAGGTCCGTTGTCATCACCAACGGAATTAGGTGAGGTTCTCAAGAATGCAACACCACTTATGTTCGCAGGCATCGGAGCTTGCTTAATAATCAAGGGTGGTCATTTTAATATGTTTACAGAAGGGGCTTTCTACGCTGGGGGACTCGTCGCCGCATTGGCTGCTATTTATTTTGAACTGCCCGGTTTCTTAGCTATTATTGTTCCCCTTGCGGCGGGTTCCCTCGCGGCCATGGTTATTGGGTATTTTCCTGCGAAACTTAAAGTATCTTATGATGTCAACGAATTCGTTACTTCGATTATGTTTAACTTCATTGTGATGTGGGTTGGGGTTTGGTTAATTTCCAATGTTGTAATCGATGTTACATCAGGAGATAATGCAACTTTGCCGATTCCAAGCGATTCTCGTCTCTCGATTTTATTCGAAAACACTAATGTGACAACGGGTTTTTTGATTGCTTTAGGAGTTGCGATTGTAACCTATCTTTATATGTACCGTACTAAATGGGGTTTTCGACTAAGGATGACGGGTGATAACAAAGCTTTTGCCCGCAATGTTGGCATCAACGTGAAAAAAGCCGGTGTTTCTTCACAGGTCCTTGGTATCGGTGTTGCCGGTCTTGGCGGAGCAGTTGAGATTCTCGCCAATTACAATCGTTTCAATTGGAAAAGTTTGCCGGGTTTTGGATTTGATGGATTTATGGTTGCCATTATTGCTAAAAACCGACCTCTATTAGTACCATTTGCGGCCATCTTTATTGGCTACTTGCGTTCAGGAGCGGATCTCATGGCTTTCAATGCTGATGTCACTCAAGAGGTTGTTCAAATAATTCAAGGACTTATTTTAATTCTCGTTGCTTCGGAAGCATTTTTCTCCAGCACTTGGTTCCAAAGCGTAATAGCAACCAAGATGTTTAAGAAAAAACGCGTCGTTGTTCATGAGGAGGTGTCTGCTCATGAATGATTTTTTCGAGTTATTTACGTCAGCGGATTTTTATTCAATGATTCTTCAACTGGCCACTCCACTTGTTTTTGCTTCCCTTGCTGCCCTCGTTTCCAACAAAGTTGGCGTTCTCAACATTGGAATCGAAGGCTCAATGGTGATATCGGCACTTGCTGCCGCTATTTTCAGTACACTTACAAATTCATCATTCATCGGTGTCATTGCTGGTGTCATGGTCGGAATCCTTATGGGATTATTCTTTGCCACTTGTGTTGTAAAGCTTCGCACAAATCATATTCTGGTTGGTATTGCAACAAATATTCTTGCCGCCGGGCTAGCTATTTTTGTTGTTTATGCGATTACGGGAAACAAAAGCGATTACCCCGGTATTGCTATGACTTTATGGACTATTCCGATTTTGGATAAAATTCCTTTCCTCGGAGAAATATTATTTACCAACATCAATCCCTTGATTTATCTGGCTATCATCGGTGTTTTTGCGATTCGGTTTTTACTTAACCGAACAGTATTGGGATTACGTATCATTGCGGTCGGGAAGAATGAAGTCGCTACCGCTTCCGTCGGTGTTAAAACGTCTCGTGTCAAGATGATTGCTTTGTTAATCGCTGGCGGTCTTGCCGGTCTTGGGGGAGCGTATCTTTCTTTAGGTTACATGAGCAATTTCAATACGGGTATGGTCGCAGGCCGCGGATTCATTGGGATTGCTGCCGAAGCCATTGGTGCTGGTAATCCAATTGCTACCGCTTTGTTCGCTGTGCTCTTTGGTGCGGTGAATGCATTTTCATTAGCAGCTCAGACTTTCTCTACTTTGGCCATTCCCTATGAACTTCTTAACACTTTACCTTACTTAACAACTGCTGTGGGACTGGTGATTTACTCGATTATCCGTTATCACAAAACACATCCTCATTCATCGAAAAGGAGAGAAAAACATGAAAAAAGCCTGGGAAATTGAATACCAACTACTTCACGAAAGCATCCCCGTCGTTTTGACTGAAGATGAACAATCGTGGAAAGGAATTGCCGCTTTTGAAGCGATGACCGATCTCACAACCAAAATGAAATGGTCTTCAAACGTTCCTGGGAGCGGAGCTCCGGAATCGGTTATCGCCGGTGCCGTCCAATCCATGGAAAACATGGGTTATGATGTCAGAAAGGCTGAAAAATTATTGATTGCTGGCCGTAAGGCGTTTGCGGAAGATGATCTGAGAAATCTAATTTTGATTACTTGCCAGTTATGGAACCTTTTTGGCCAACTCAAAATGATTCATAATCATCCTTATCATCAGTATAAAACCTACGAATCATATGGACAATATTGTAAAAAAGTCGATTTTAGTTTAAGAATACCAATTGATTGCACTTCTTTTAAGTTTCGCTCGCAAATGTACCATGGATGGTTGGCTCAAATTGTTGGAGGAGCTTTTGGAACCGCCCTTGAGGGGTATGTGACTAAGAATATCCGTTCTGCTTTTGGGGAAATCCGGGATTATGTTCGGACTCCCAACACCTATAACGATGATATAACCTATGAAATAGCTTTTCTTGAAGCTTATCGAAAATACGGCAAAAAGATTACGAGTAAAGATGTAGCCCTTGAATGGGTTTCCGTTGTTCCCTTTGGTTGGTCAGCCGAAGAAATCGCTTTAAAAAACATATGGGCAGGTATCCTCCCTCCCCAAAGCGGGTATTTTAATAACCCATATCGAGAATGGATTGGAGCGCAGATGCGCGGAGCTATTTGTGGCATGCTAGCACCTGGAGATGCAAAAGAAGCCGCGCGTTTAGCTTTCATTGACGGAGTAGTCTCTCATTATAATAATGGTGTTCTCGGGGAAATATTCAACGCGGTACTGGTTTCTCTTGCTTTTACAGCAACAGATGTTCGGCACTTGATTGAACAGTCTGTAGCAGCAATCCCTACTGACTCCGAGTACTATTCCGTTGTCTCGGAAGCTCTTGAAGTCTGTCGAACCGGGCTAGATTGGGAATCAGTATGGAATTTAATTGAACCACGATATAAAACCTATAATTGGATTCACAGTTATCCTAACGCTGCCGCTGAAATAGTTGCCTTATGGTTTGGAAACGGTGATTTTGAAGAAACCATCCATATTGTTGGTATGATTGGCTATGACGTCGATTGCAATGCAGCCCAGATTATGACCGCTATCGGTATTATGAACAATCATGTCCCCACAAAATGGGCTGTCCCTTTTAAGGGCGAAATTGTCACTTATTGCCGGGGAATGAAGCGGATGACGGTGGCATCATTAACTGATGATACGATTGCGGCCATGCAAAAAGGGTAGTTTTGTAAAAACTACTTCGATTAAGTGATGATTTTTTCACTGATATATAACGAAAAGAACCATAATGGTTCTTTTTTGATTTTGTGTTTTAAAATCTTGCTCTTCTTTTGTTAAAGGACACTTTGTGTCTCTATATAAAAGAATGGTTCCCTATGATCAGTGAAGGCAAATCATATTTGCACTATCACTTAAAGGGAACCATTGGTATGAAAATGGTATTATTTTACTATTTTTTTTAGAATAGCCATTTTTAATGGCGAATATGGATGATATCGAAGAGCAATATCAATTCGGGTTGACCGATTTACAACGCCTTTGAAATTAGAAAAAATCAGGAAGCTTTGATATCCATGATAGCGACCCATTCCACTATTGCCAACACCGCCAAAACCAAGTTCAGAAGATGCGAAATGCATCATCGTGTCATTAATTGTCGCACCACCAAATGAAAGTTGACCGATGACACGTTGCCAGATGGCTTTATTATTGGAAAATAGGTATAAAGCCAATGGCTTTTCTTTGCTTTGGATAAATTTAATGACCTCATCAATGGATTCATAATTTATAAGCGGAAGGATAGGTCCAAAGATTTCTTCTTGCATAACCGGAGATTTTTGGGTGATATCGATGAGAACAGTTGGGGCGATTCTTTGATCGGCGAAAGTTCCTCCGATTACACATTTTTCGCCACTGATCAATCCTTGAAGTCGTTCATAATGTTTCTGAGTAATGATTTTCGGGTATTCATAATTATGGAGGGGGTCAGGTCCAAAGAACTCTGTAATCGCTTCTTGATAGTGATGGATAAATTCATCTTGACTAGCTTGGGGAATCAAAACATAATCGGGGGCGACACAACTTTGACCGGCATTAATTAGTTTGCCAAAAGCAATGCGTTTGGCAGCGAGTTTGAGATTAATTCCTTTATCAATGATGCAGGGACTCTTACCGCCAAGTTCCAGACAAACGGGGGTGATGTTTGGCGCTGCTTTCTCTAATACAATTTTGCCAACAGAAGTACTTCCGGTAAAAAAGATAAAATCGAAGCGTTGTTCCAAAAGAGCAGCATTTTCGTTTCGTCCGCCAAGAACGACAGCGATATATTCCGGAGCGAAGCATTCT
>JBAYMP010000057.1:0-12412 GCA_041663505.1 Bacteroidales bacterium
AAAGAATCTTAAATGTACTCTTACTCATAATACCTTTTTTTTGTTTCCGTAGCAACGTAGTAATGAATCTCCGTTGCAAAGGAATGGTTGATACTTGGTTTATGAGCAGACACTTAATAGACAATAGGCGACATATCAGAGACTTATGATGAAAATCGTTACTATTTAAAATCCTCTTTTTTCAGTAACGATTCAGTAACGGAACTCTGTCGTTTTCTGTCTTTTTCTTGACTTTCAGACGTCAGTGACAAACAATAAAAAATCCCGTAAAACCTTGATTTTACGGGATTTGTCTTAGATTTTCTTTCGTCTGTCTTAGACTGTTTGCGGAGAGATAGGGATTCGAACCCCAGGACCCTTTCAGATCAACGGTTTTCAAGACCGCCGCATTAGACCACTCTGCCATCTCTCCTTTTGATTGGGCTGCAAAGATATCTAATTTTTCTGTACCTCCAAAAAATTGTTGGGCGTTCAAATATTTTTTAAATTTATACAGGATTTGCAACTCCAATTTGTGGCATACATTTTGACGCTTTATTTTCATTATTAACACCTCTTGACTATATGAAAAGTAATATATTCGAAAAAGAGATTTTAGAGCTGGAGACTAACCTTTCCAGATATGCATATAGCCTTACATCTAATAAAGATGATGCCAAAGATTTAGTACAAGAGACTTTCTTTAAGGCACTTAACAATCAGGAAAAGTTCAACGAACACACCAATATTAAAGCCTGGGTATATACCATAATGAAGAATACCTTTATTAATGACTATCGCAGGCGGACAAAACGGCAGACTTTGTTTAGCGAAGATGTACACGAGTATGTCTTGAATAGCAGGCCTTCCGACCTTGGTCCGGAATCAGACTTCGGATACAGGGAGCTTAACAATGTTGTGAACGAACTGGAGCCTGAATTCCGGATTCCGTTTCAGATGCACGATAATGGTTATAAGTACCAGGAAATTGCAGACGAGCTTGGACTGCATTTGGGAACAGTAAAGAGCAGGATTCACTTTTCTAGGCAGAAGCTGATGGAGAAGCTGAAGTAAAAAATTTCCTCTGAAACAGCAGCATATATATGACACCTATTGTTATACAAGAGTCTGCTATATTAAAAATCGGCCTGAAAAATATAAACTCCTTCCCTCCCCATATTGGAAACCAATCCGGGAGAGTTGTGTTTATTACAGGGAAGTAGAGCATATCTACAACTCTGCCGAAAAGAAATGGTGCATATCCGCCTCCGTCAGGGAAAAGTGTTGCGACTTCCGTAAAGGTGGATTCACTGAAAATAAGTCCGTAAAAGAGGCTGTCAAAAATGTTTCCGATTGCTCCCACAAGAATCAGGGCTGTTCCCACCAGAACGCCTGTAGGGGCGTTAGTGCGGATGAGCTTATTTATATAGTAGATAATGAAAGTTGAAAGTGCAATTCTGAACAGGCTTAGCAGCAATTTCCCCATAGTCCCTCCAAATTGCATTCCAAACGCCATCCCATTGTTTTCAATAAAATAGATCTGAAACCAGTTGCCTAAAACGGGGATACTCTCACCTAAGGTCATATGTGTCTTGACCCAGATCTTTACAATCTGGTCAATTAACAAAATAAGGACTATTAATATGGTTATTTTCTTCCCTTTAGAAAGTTGCATAGAGTTAATCTCTCTTGTTTTTTGCTTCTACACAAAGGGTTGCATGAGGAACCAACAATAGTCTCTCCTTCGGTATCAGTTTACCGGTCTCACGGCATATGCCATAGGATTTGTTCTCAATCCGGATGAGAGCTGCCTCCAACGATTGAATAAACTTAAACTGACGCTGGGCCAGCTGACCTGCCTCCTCTTTTGACAAAGCAGAAGCACCCTCTTCCAATACCTTGAATGTAGGTGATGTATCCTCAGTATCATTACTTGTACTATGTGTTACAGCCGATTTCAGCTGCTGGTACTCAATATGGGCAGCTTCGAGCTTTTGCAAAATGAGCTCTTTGAACATGTGAAGCTCTTCGTCACTGTAACGAACCTTTTCCAATACCTCTTCTTCTGATTTCCCTTTCTTTGTCATATCCCTTTCAATTTAAAAACGCAAAGATAATAATTTATATATTAGGAACAATTTTAATACATAATCTTGCAATCATTTTTAAGCCAGAGTGTAAATGGTTCATCACCAGCTTCTTTAAGAATTTGTTCCATTGGGATTGAGCGTTCTTCAACAGGCACTTTGAGTTGTTCATAGATGAAAGAATCACTGAAACCTGCCCTTTCAGCCGCTTTCTTGTCTGTCGCAAAGTAGATCTTGTCTATATGGGCCCAGTAGGCTGCGGAGAGACACATAGGACAAGGTTCGCAACTCGAGTAGAGTGTGCAGCCGGTAAGGTCGAATGTGTCCAGTTTTTTACAGGCAGCTCTTATAGCATTTACCTCTGCGTGGGCTGTGGGATCATTGTCAACGGTTACGGTATTGACTGCCGAACTTATAACCTCTCCTCCTTTCACAACAACTGCTCCAAACGGTCCACCCGTGGCAGAATTGGCGTTTTCCTTTGCAAGAGCGATAGCTTCGAGCATATATGTGCAATTCTTATCCATATATCTATCCTTATGATAGTTTCTCAACTTTAATGTCGATGGTTCCTTCGTCCCACTCTATAGATGATGCTCCGGGTATGTTTTCCTGTAGCACAATCTTATTAGCAAGTGTTTGGTTACAAATATAATCTGAATAGTCTGACAATGTCTCTTCAATCTCAGGAAGCGGCTGTAAAAGAATTTTTATCTTATCTGTCACTTCAAATTTGCAATCTTTTCTGAGATTCTGGATTCTGTTTACAAGTTCACGGGCAATGCCCTCTCTCCTCAATGATTCACTAACTGTAATATCCAGAGCTAAAGTCAGTTTCCCCTCCACTGCAACCAACCATCCCGGCATATCTTCGGAAGTGATCTCTACATCTTCCGGCATAAGAAGAACATCCCCTGCTGCTAAGTTAATATTAAAGTTATCACTAGCTTCGATTGCCAAAATTTGCTCTTGTGTAAAGTTAAGAAATGCGTTTGAAATTTCTTTCATCTGCTTTCCGTACTTTTTACCCAATGTTTTGAAATTTGGTTTTATTTTTTTGGTTATCAACCCTTTGGTGTCATGAATATACTCTACTTCCTTAACATTTACCTCGCTAAGAACGAGATTTTTGATAAGCTCGAACTGCTCCTGAATTTTAGGGTCTAGGACAGGAATAAGTATTTTAGCCAAAGGCTGACGAACTTTGATGCTTACCCTCCTTCTGAGTGCCAGAATCATGGATGATGCATGCTGAGCCAGCTCCATTCTCTCTTCCAGATCTTTGTCTATTACAGTATGGTCCGGCACAGGCATCAATACAAGGTGAACCGAATTTTCTTCATATTTTTTTGAAACCTTATTCAGGTCGGTAAACAGTCTGTCCATAAAAAACGGAGCAATAGGCGCAGAGAGTACCGCTATAGTTTCCAGACAATTGTAAAGTGTCTGGTATGCAGATATTTTATCTGAATCCATCTCCCCACCCCAGAATCTTTTTCTATTGAGACGTACATACCAGTTACTTAGGTTGTCTCCCACAAAATTCTGTATTTTCCTTCCGGCACTTGTAACATCATAATTTTCATATGCATCTTCAACCTCCATAATAAGTGTATTGAGCAAAGAAATTATCCATCTGTCTATCTCCGGACGTTGCCCGACAGGTATCTGAGGTTGGTGGTTTGTGAATTTATCTACATTGGCATAGAGGGCAAAAAACGAATATGTATTGTAGAGAGTCCCGAAAAATTTACGACGCACTTCGTCTACACCGTTCAGATCGAACTTGAGATTGTCCCATGGCTGTGCATTTGTGAGCATGTACCAACGAGTTGCATCTGCACCATACTCGTTAAGAGTAGAGAAAGGGTCAACTGCGTTTCCAATACGCTTGCTCATTTTGTTTCCATCTTTATCCAGAACCAAACCGTTTGATATCACTGTTTTAAACGCAACTTTATCGCTAACCATAGTAGCTATGGCGTGAAGTGTAAAGAACCAACCTCGTGTCTGGTCCACACCTTCTGCAATAAAATCTCCTGTGTGCCCGAACTCCTCTGTACCCAGCTTTTCAAGACCCATCTGGGCAAATGGCATTGCCCCGGAGTCAAACCAAACATCTATGAGGTCTGTCTCCCTTTTCATCCTATTTCCTTTGGGAGATGCCAGTATAAAGTTGTCTACATACGGACGGTGAAGATCTATCTTTTCATAGTTTTTCTTGCTGAAATTATTGGGATTAAACCCTTTGTCTTTAAGCGGATTTGAGCTCATAAAGCCGGCTTCTACAGATTTTTCCAGTTCATTGTATAGCTCTGCTGCAGACCCTATTATCATCTCTTCTTTACCATCCTCGCTCCTCCAGACAGGCAGCGGTGTTCCCCAGAATCTACTTCTGGAGAGATTCCAGTCCTGCAAATTTTCGAGCCACTTGCCAAAACGGCCACTGCCTGTAGCTTCCGGTTTCCAGTTGATAGTCTTGTTCAGTTCTATCATTCTCTCCTGAACGGCTGTGGTTTTAATAAACCAGGAGTCCAAAGGGTAGTACAAAACGGGTTTATCTGTTCTCCAGCAGTGCGGGTATGAATGGATATGTTTCTCTATTTTGAACGCCAGCCCCTGTTGTTTGAGCATCACAGATAAATCTATATCTAATGTGGTATCATTTTCAGAGAGAGTGGGGTCATATGCGTTCTTCACAAATCTGCCGGCATACTCGCTGTATAGTTCTGCATTTATGTTCTCTTTCACAAACTGAGCATCCAGATCTTCCAGCTTGTAGAACTTCCCTGTTCTGTCTACCATTGCCTGCAGTTGCCCATCCTTATCCTTAACCATAAGTGGCGGTACATTGTTGGCTTTGGCTACCCTGTCGTCATCGGCTCCGAAAGTGGGTGCTATGTGTACAATACCTGTACCATCGGATGTTGTTACAAACTCTCCGGGAATAACCCTGAAGCTGTTTTTGCCCGGGTATACCCAAGGAATCAGCTGTTCGTATTCGATGCCGCAAAGTTTATCCCCTTTTATACTCTTTGCCGGATTGTTATTTGTCCCCCCTACTCTCTTGAACGGTATTAGCTTATCGCCCGGTTTGTACTCTTCTATTGCAATACCTTCGGCTTTTTGGTTAAATTGAGAATAGAGCAGATCTTCTGCAAGTATATATACGGTTGGTTCGTGGGTATATGGATTAAACGATATTACCTTTATGTAATTTATGTTTGTTCCCACACATAGTGCTGTGTTTGAAGGCAATGTCCACGGCGTGGTTGTCCATGCCAGAAAACAGAGCGGTAACTCCTTACCATTCAGACTTTCGCCTTGGAAGAGCCATTCAGAGGCACTGTTTTTTATAATCTTGAACTGTGCCACACAGGTAGTGTCCTTGACATCGCGGTAGCATCCGGGCTGGTTAAGTTCGTGTGTGCTCAATCCGGTTCCGGCTGCGGGGGAGAATGGCTGTATGGAGTATCCTTTATACAGTAATCCTTTCTTGTAAATATCTTTCAACAAATACCAAAGAGTCTCTATATAGCGGTTATCATATGTGATGTAAGGATTTTTCATGTCTATCCAATAACCCATCAATTCTGTAAGGGATTCCCACTCCCGAGTGTACTTCATTACCTCCTTGCGGCAGGCAGCATTGTACTCTTCAACGGAGATGCTCTTCCCTATATCTTCTTTGGTAATACCGAGCATCTTTTCTACTCCCAGCTCAACAGGAAGCCCGTGAGTATCCCACCCCGCCTTCCTCTCTACAAGATATCCCTTTTGGGTTTTGTATCTGCAGAATACATCCTTGATTGCCCTTGCCATTACGTGGTGAATTCCGGGCATTCCGTTTGCCGATGGTGGCCCTTCCAAAAAGATAAATTTATCTGCCCCCTCCCTCCGGGAAATAGTTTGTGCAAAACAGTGTTCTCTGTTCCATTTCTCCAATATAGAGCGATTTATCTCTACTAAATCCAAATTTTTGTACTCGGCAAACTTCATCTTAGTTTCAATTTTGAATTTGCAAAGATACGATTATTCACTACTTTTGAAAAAAATTGATTATGGGTGCTTCACTAAGTGTAGTAGATATTATTTTGATCATACTTTTTGTGCCGGCTGTTATTGGTGGAATACGAAAGGGATTTATAAGACAAATCGCTGGTTTGATTGCACTTATCCTTGGCATCTGGGCTGGTATCCACTTCTGTTTCTTCGTAGCCGAAAAGCTTAGGATTTGGCTGGACTCCACCTCTTCACTTATAAATATTTTGTCTTTTGCCGTTATTTTTGGCACCATTCTTATAATTGTCCCACTAATAGGGAGATTGGTTTCGGAAGTTATTAAGCTGGCTCTTTTGGGGTGGGTTGATAAAATTTTAGGAGTTATTTTTTCCATTATTAAAACCGCATTTATTATTAGTATTGTCATTTACCTTTTAAACTCTCTGGATGGGTTGTGGAATTTTCTTCCAGAAAAAGAGCTGGCTGAATCTAATTTTTATTCAATAATTGAAAAGCTGGCACCTAAAGTTTTTCCATATCTAAAGGAATTACAGAGTATTACTTTTAATATCTGATTCTGATTTCTTTAGTTATAATTTTTGATTTGTCAATTTTCTGTCATTTATCTCAAAATTTTCATCTTTTTACCTTTTAGCACCCGCTGAACCTTTTGTCTTAATAAATTTGTTTCAGAAAGGGGGCTGAATGTGGGAGTTGATGATCTTTGGGGCAAGATCAGGTGTGGTTTGGATATTCGCTCCCTTTCTTTGTTAATTAAGCGATAATTGAGGAGGTTGTAATAAAAAAAAATATAACTTTGTCAATTATGAAAATTTATTACAAGTTTCCAATTATATTACTCCTGTTAATCCCGCTGACCCTCTCGGCACAGAAGAGGTGGAGTCTGGAGGAGTGCATAAAGTATGCGTGGGATAATAACCTGAGCATTAAACAACAAGAGATTACTGTAGAGCAGAGTGAGAACAATGTATTGCAGTCCAAACTCCGGTACCTTCCTTCGTTAAATGCTTCACTAAGCCACAGTATGAACTGGGGGCGTTCTGTAAATATGCAAGATCTGCAGATTATAGAGAATAAGCTCAGTCAAAGTACCAGTACATCTCTGAGTGCCTCTGTAAATTTGTTTGAGGGGCTGCAGAAAAGTAACGATCTTAAAAGTAAAAAGGTTGTGCGTGAGATATCCGTTCAGGAGGTAAGCAGAATAAAGAACCAGATCTCTATTGAGATTTCCAGGGCTTACCTTCAAATTCTGCTTTCAAAAGAGATACTGCAGACAGCCGTTCAGAGTCTGGAAAGTGTAAAACAACAGGCCGAGAGAACCGGCAAACTTGTAAATGCAGGAAGCATAGCATACAGCTCTCTTCTTGAAATTGAAGCTCAACTTGCAACGGAGAGGGTGCAGGTTGTAAATGCGCAGAACCAGGTTAACAACTCTGTTTTGGCTCTTAAACAACTGCTGGATCTTACAAGGGAGACCGATTTTGATGTAGAGAGTCCGAATTTGGATTTTATGATAGATTCCTTTGCAGGAGAATCGGTTGAACAACTGTTTGAGCAATCAAAGACTCTGCCTCAAATAAAAAGTGCAGATCTTAATTACAAAAACTCTAACCTTCAACTGGCAATTGCCAAGGGGGCAAGTTATCCCACCATATCGTTCTCAGCCGGTTACGGGACATATTACAGTGACAGCAAGGAGGATAAGTTCATGGACCAGTTCGACGATAACCGGAATCCGTCTATAGGCTTCGGTCTCCGTATCCCGGTATTTAATAACTGGCAATCCAATACTGCCATCAGAAACGCTCGTTTAGGTGTGCGTAAGGCAGAAATTGATGTCCGTAACACAGAACAGGTTCTCTATAAAGAGATTCAGCAGGCCAACAGTGATGCTTTGGGTTATTACGAGAAGTATAAGGCAAGCCTGCAGAATGTAAAGGCAATGGAGGAGTCCTTCAGATATGTTCAGCAAAAATTTGATTTGGGGGTACTTAATGCTACCGACTATACTGTTGCCAAGGCTAACTTGTTCAAAGCTCAGTCTGATCTTTATCAGGCTAAGTATCAGTATGTTTTCCAACTCAAAATTCTTGATTTTTACAAAGGAATCCCTATAACTCTTTAGGTGGGTACTCTTTAACAAATTATACAAAATGAATATTAAGAAAAACATTAAATGGATTTTGCTTTTTGCCGTTGTTTTGATTGTAGTTATGATTATTTATGGCAGTAAAAACAAAAAGGATGCGATAACTGTTACTACAGAAACTGTTTCTAAAAGAACTATCACAGAGGTGATTCCTGCCAACGGAAAGATAAAACCTGTGGTTGAGGTCAAGATAAGTCCGGATGTCTCCGGAGAAATTGTTGAACTTAACTTTAAAGAGGGCGATCCTATTAAAAAGGGTGATCTTATAATTAAGATTAAACAAGATGTGTATATCTCAATGAGAGACAGGGCAGAAGCATCACTTAATTCAATTAAGGCTCAGCTCACCCAGCAAATGGCTCAATACAACCAAATTGAGCTTAACTATCAGAGAAATAAAACTTTATTTGAACAGAAAGCTATTTCTGAATCTGAATATGAAACAGCTCTTTCTCAATATGAGGTTGCAAAGGAGCAGATGAAGGCTGCCGAATTTAATGTTAAGAGCGCAAATGCCGCTCTTAAAGAGGCTCAGGAAAATCTTATCAAAACCACTATTTATGCTCCTATGGATGGTATAATCTCAAAGATGAGCGTTGAGAGAGGAGAGAGAGTAGTTGGTACCAGCCAGATGGCAGGAACGGAGATGTTAAGGATTGCAAATTTCGAGGATATGGAGGTGTTGGTAGATGTAAATGAAAACGATATTATCCGGATTAAGCCTAATGACACCACTACAATTGAGGTAGATGCCTATCCGGACAGAAAGTTCACTGGCATAGTTACACAAATTGCAAACTCTGCAAAAAATATCGGTTCAACCATTGAGCAGGTAACAAATTTCGAGGTGAAGGTATATATTCTTCCTGAATCCTATTCGGACCTTATAAAAGATGGAGTAAACCCTTTCAGACCTGGAATGTCTGCATCTGTATCAATCCAGACTGATAAAAGGAGTGATATTCTAACCATTCCTATTCAGGCTATAACAACCAGGTCAGATTTGTTGTCTGATTCTACAAAAAAAGCATTGGGTGGCAACGAAGCTGTGGAACAGGTATTTATAGTAAAGGGTGATACTCTCGAGGTGAGGAAAATTACTACTGGAATCCAGGATTTAAGCAATATCGAGGTGTCAACCGGAATAAAAGAGGGAGAGGTTGTTGTTACAGGTCCTTATGCAACTATTAATAAGGCTCTTAAAAGTGGGACAAAGGTAAAACTCGAGAGTGAAACAGATAAGGATAAGGCAAAAAAAGAGGTTAAGGTGAATGAGTAATATATCAGATCCACTCTTGTTGCTTATCGAAACAAGTACTGAGATATGCTCTGTGGCACTCAGCAGAGGGGAGGATATTGTTTCGTACAGGGTTGTGGACGAACCCAAATCTCACGCAAGGATTATTGCTCTGTTGGTGGAAGAGGTTCTAAAAGAGGGTGGTCTCTCTGTTGATGACTGCAATGCTGTGGTTGTAAGCGAGGGCCCCGGTTCCTATACCGGTTTAAGGGTAGGCGTTTCAATAGCAAAGGGAATATGCTACGGTGCCGGTAAACCGTTGATTGCTGTCAGCTCCCTTGAACTACTCGCACGGCTTGCTATTTCAAACGGAAAGGGTATTTCCGCCGATACTCTTTTTGTTCCTATGATAGACGCCAGGAGAATGGAGGTTTATACAGCAAAATTTGATGCTGTTTGTAACCAAACTTCAAATACCGAGGCTGTAATTCTTGATGAGAGCAACTTCTCGGAAGAGTTATCGAAAGGGGTTGTTGTATTTATAGGTGATGGAGCGAAAAAGTTCAAGGATATTGTTAACAACCCGAATGCCCAATTCAGGCTAATTGGTGCAGATGCCAGAGGAATGGTTAAACCTGCTCTCGAGAAATTCAAATCCGGAAAATTTGAGGATGTGGCCTATTTTGAGCCATTCTATTTAAAGGATTTTGTCGCCGGAGTGACAAGAAGGAGACTGTTATAACAGTTATTTTGCCAGATTGGAAATTATTTTCTCCAGTTGTGAATCAAAAATATTTTTGGCAACAATGTTTCCGCTTTTATCTATAACAAAGAGTGCCGGAACCTGATTTACATTATAGGTTTTAACCGCCATAGAATTGGCACCCTTGCCATCGCAAACACTTATCCAGGGCAGCATTTGATCTTCCACTGCTATGGCCCAGGCCGTTTTATCTACATCTACCGAAACCTGAAATATCTCGACTCCTCTTGAATTGTATTTGTCATACAATCGCAACAGATCCTGGTTGAACATCTTCTGCCGGACATCTGTCACGCTCCAGAATGATAAGATAATAATCTTCCCGGAAAGGTCGGAAAGCGATCTCATTTTTGCCTTTTGGTCTGGAAGGCTTATATCCGGGAACCCTGTTTCCGATGCATCCAGTATCTTTGAGTTAAACATATCCGATTTTTCCCGGTAAGAGATTTGATCCAGAAGTCTTGAAACGTATATAGAACCCGGATATTTGACCTTGAGAGAATCGTACACACGTTGGAAAAGTAAAACATCCCTGACATCTGCAAAAAGTGGAAAGTTGTTTGGAAATTTCAGATACAGAAGTGTGATATTTGTAATGGAATTAGGGTGTGTATAGAGATGTTTTATAGAATATTGTTTCTGTTTGACATAAAGTGCGCCAAGTTCATAATTCAGTGCTCTTTGTTTGGCTGTATCACCAGAGGTTACAGCACTGTCCAGAACATTTGTAAGAGAGTCAAACTGAGTATTGACTCTTACGGTTTTCCTCTCCAGATCTGTAAGCAGCACAGATTCTTCCGAACCCTCAACAATAGTTTTGGTGCCAAGAGTATCTGTTTTGAATTTTACCTTGTCGCCAGGAATAAGTACAAGTGAGGCCACTTTGGTCTGGTTGTAATAAAGATAGTAGAAATTTGGTGATTTGTCTTTCAACTTTAGGGTATAATCTATCTTACCATCTTCAATTTTGATGGTGTCAACCACCTTTTGGTTGTTTAGCTCCAAAACCTTCAAAACAAGATTCCCTTCGGTGGTTCCTTCAACTATTCCTTGAATTGTTGCCTTGTTTGAAGTACAGGATAAAGCTGTTACAACGGCAATAGCAGATAGAAAAAATTTCTTCATCAATTTTTTATTTTATGTTAGCAGAAATCATATTAGCTATGGAGGCCATCTCCTGGCTCTCCAGCTTTAGTTTGCCTCTTTTAAAATCCAGATCGCCCTCGTTGTTTATCGGAACAAGATGTATATGGGCATGGGGTACCTCCAGACCGAGAACTGCCACCGCAACTCTTTTGCAGGGAACCGCAGTTTTGATAGCTTTTGCGACTACCTGAGCAAATGCAAAAAGAGAAGAGAAGTCCTCGCTCTTCATATCAAAAATATAGTCACACTCATCTTTGGGAATAACAAGAGTGTGGCCCTTGGTGATCGGATTTATGTCTAAAAAAGCATAGAATTTATCGCTTTCGGCTACTTTGTAGGAAGGTATCTCACCCTTAACTATTTTGGAAAAAATTGTTGCCATGCTATTTTGAAATTTCAAGAATTTCGAATTTAACAACCCCCGAAGGAACCCGTACTTCAACAACATCTCCTTTACTCCTGCCTATCAAAGCCTTTCCGATTGGTGTTGCAGCAGCAAGCTTGCCTTCTCTGAGGTTGGCTTCGGATTCTCCTACGAGAGTATATTCTACAGTTGTATTATTACTTAAGTTTTTCAATTTCACCTTGTTCATAATCTGGATATGAGTAGTATTTATCCTGGATTCATCAATGATTCTGGCATTTGCAATCATATCCTCCAGCTTGGCAATTTTCATCTCCAACAGACCTTGTGCCTCTTTTGCTGCATCGTATTCTGCATTTTCGGACAAATCTCCCTTATCTCTGGCCTCTGCAATTTGTCTTGAAATGCCCGGGCGTTCGACGGTTACTAATTGTTGGTGCTCTGCCTTGAGTTTCTCTAAACCCTCAAGGGTTAAGTAATGTATTTTTGACATAATATGAAAAATTAAAAAGAATCCCGCGTATTACAGGACTCTTTGTTACAAAGATAATAAATAATCTTAAATAATCAAACTAATCTATCTTAATTTAATCCCATTGGCCGGAAGATAAATTAATGAATTTGTTCTGTCCTTCCGGAGTTGAGTTTTGAGATCTTCCAGCGA
>JBAYMP010000058.1:0-12370 GCA_041663505.1 Bacteroidales bacterium
ATGAATCAAATATCTTTTTGACAGATGTAACGGATGTGGGGTCATTGTTTGCCGGATATTCGTCTTCTCTTTTTGTACAAGATGATATTAATGCAATAAACAATACTCCACAAAAAGATAGTTGTAATAGATTTAAATAATTTTTCATAGGCATATTATGTTTAGTTTAAAGCTTGCTATTTAAATCTATCTTTCCAAATATTTTGTGACTTTCTTTCAAAAATATTTAACGCAAGAGAAAATCTAATAACCAGCCAGTTGAATGTAATCAAGCAGGAATGCGGAAAAGAGAAGAGGTGAAAAGATTTATAGGAGTAAATGTGGTGTAGATATTTATTCCACAGTTATCCCGAATCGTTTATAAACCATGTTTTTGTTGGGTTCGTCTTTGGCAAGCGCCGTAATCTCCTGTTTGTTGGCTTGCATAAGGTCCAGGAGAACAAGCCCGTCCACACAATAATTGAAGTCGGGATCTACGTTGAATTTTATAATCTTTGAGTTTATCTTGAGGTACTTCTTGACCAGCGTCGGCAACCGGTATTCGCCATTGCTCAACTTTAAGAGATATCTGTCAAACTTCTCAACACTGTCGGTTTTATTGTTCATCAGATCTTTCACAGAGGTTCTCAGATAGTCCGGGAAAAATGGATTTCTGGGAATAATCTGGTTCTCCAACTCCTTAATGGAATGGTTATTTTCCAGATAGTAGATCATTAAACTCCTGTAAAATTTGGGATACCAAGAACTTATGCTTACCGGTCCAAAAAGGTACTTTACTTCATTATTATTCAATACCGAATAAAAAAGACCCTTTATAAGGAGAACAAGCGGAAGTGTTTCCTTCTGGTAGTCCAGAACTACGAACGATCTTCCCAGTTCTATTGATTGAGCAAGAATTTTATGAAAGGGTTTTTCATAACTAAACAGAGTGTTTGAATAAAAGCCCTTTATACCTTTTTTAGCCAGTATCTCTTTGCCAAAACCAAGACGATAGGCTCCGACCAGCCGGGTTTTTTGCCTGTCCCATAGAATCAGATGTTTGTAATAAGCGTCGTACTCATCCAGATCGAGAGGCCGGCCAGTACCTTCACCTACCGCCCGGAATGCCTCTTCCCTTCTTCTTCCAAGCTCGTGCATCATCAGCGGAATGGAAACAGCTTCGGTTAAATAACAAGAGTAGTGTCCGGTTGTAAAAAGAAGTTTATTTGGAGCCAACAGGTTTATCTCTTTCTGAAGAGCCCTCCTGTTTCTTGGAAGGGCAATCGGTGCGAGACCATTATTCGCAACATCCCTTTTTACAACCTTTATGTTTGCCTCCAGAGCATAAGTTCTGGATCTTAAAAAGAGTCCAAGAGACTTAAGATCTTTATGTTCGGTTATTTCACTTACGGTAATAGGTTTACCAATCCTCACCGAGATAGTTTTTCCACTCTTGTTAAGAAGTTCCCGCGGTAACCTGAGTGTTCGGAGTATAGGATGAATCTTTCCTAACCAATGGAAGAATTTTGAATTAGTACCGTGACAATAAACCGGAACAACCGGAACTCCTGCATTTTTAATCAACTTTATGATTGAAGGTTGCCACTCTTTGTCTTGGATAATCGAAGATCCGTAGTGAGTGGAAACCTCACCGGCAGGAAAAAGACCTAAACACCCTCCGTTATTAAGCGTCTCGTTGGCCATCCTTAAACCTGAGAAGCTTTTCATAAACTCCGGTTTATCTTGAAATGGGTTAACAGGAAAGAAAAACTCCTTTAAATTGGGAATATGGGATAGGATAAAGTTCGTGATCATCTTAGTATCCGGCCTGACGGAGCTGAAAATATTCAAAAGTATAACTCCGTCTACACCACCATAGGGGTGGTTGGAAACAAAAATGAAAGGGCCTTCTTGCGGAATGTTTTCGAGTTCTTTGTCATCAAGATCAAAATATACATTAAACTCTTTAAGAAGAGCCGATGTAAATTCCCGGCCGTTATATTGTGAGAACTTACTGTATTTCTTGTTGATTTTATTAAACCCCAGCAAACAGAGAATCAATGATGCTACTATATCTCCAAATGGGCCATTAAGCTTTATGGCTTTCTTTATATCCTGTTTAGTTACAACTTTGATAATCATAATGTGTAGCAAATATAGGATATTTGTTATTTTTACAAAAATATAAATATCATTTTTACTGAATGACTCCGCAAAAGAACAATAGAGAACAAAAATTCAAAGAGTGGATTAAATTACTCCCTACAGAACCGGGAGTGTATCGTTTTTTAAACAAGGAGGGAGTAATAATTTATATAGGTAAGGCAAAGAATCTCAAAAACAGAGTGTCACAATATTTTCAGTCTGAGGAGGCTCTCACAGTTAAAACCAGAGTAATGGTTTCCAAAATCGAAAATGTTGAACATACTGTGGTCACAAGCGAAGAGGATGCCCTGCTCCTGGAAAACAATCTCATTAAAAAGTATCAACCCAAGTATAATGTGATGCTTAAAGACGGAAAAACCTACCCGTGGATATGCATCAAAAATGAACCCTTTCCCAGAGTATATATTACAAGAAGGTATGTGAAGGACGGTTCGCTTTATTTTGGACCATACAGCTCTGCCTCACACGCATATAATCTGATTGATTTAATAAATTCCCTTTATTACATACGAAATTGCAAACTCTCATTAACCGATGAGAATATTAAGAAAAAGAGGTTTCGTCCTTGTCTGAATTATCATATCGGCAAGTGTAAAGCTCCTTGCATAGGGGCATTTTCCGCCACTTTGTATCAGCGGCAAATAGAGAGCATCAAGGCCATACTTAAGGGAGGGTCGGCAAATCTGATAAAGGAGTTTAAGGAGTCTATGCAGGCTGCCGCTAAAGAGTTACGGTTCGAGGAGGCGCAGCTCTTTAAGGAGAAGATAGATCTTATTGGCAGACACTATAGCAAATCTCTTGTTGTTAGCCAGACAATAACAAATGTAGATGTGTTCTCCCTGACGTTTGAAAACAATATCGCCTTTGGAAACTATATGAAGGTGGTAAACGGATGTATTATCCAATCTCTTAATATGGAGTTTAAAATGCCGCTGGAAGAGGAGCATTCAACCATTCTAAGTCTCTTTATAGGTGAGATTCACTCCAAGCTCGGGGAGCTGTCGAACGAGATATTGGTACCCTTTATGCCGGATGAAGTTTTCGAAAAGCGAAATGTACACATTCCGCTGCGGGGCGATAAACAGAGTCTTCTCGAACTCAGCTTGAAAAATGCAAAATTCTTTAAACTTGAGAAGTTAAAACAGGAGGAGACATTAAGGCCTGAGGAGCACAAGAACAGGATAATGGCCGCTCTTCAGAAAGATCTCGGTATAGAAGAGCCGCCTCTTCATATAGAGTGCTTCGACAACTCAAATATACAGGGCAAGTATGCCGTTGCTGCCTGTGTTGTTTTTAAAAATGGTATTCCCGCCAAAAGCGAATATCGTCACTTCAACATAAAAAGGGTTGTAGGTGCAAACGACTTCGCATCTATGAAGGAAGTGGTAAACAGAAGATACTCCAGATTGCTGGAAGAGAATGGAGAGTTGCCACAACTTATTGTTGTGGATGGAGGAAGAGGTCAGCTCAATTTTGCCTATGAAGCACTTAGAGAGCTTGGGCTGGAGAACAAAATCAAGATCATTGGAATAGCCAAGAGGCTGGAGGAGTTGATAATCCCCGGAGATCCTAATCCTCTTTTTCTGGATAGAAACTCAATATCACTCCGCGTTATTATGAATTTGCGGGATGAGGCTCACAGGTTCGGGATTGGTCATCACAGAAATAAGAGAAGTAAGGCACAGATCGAATCGGAACTTAGAGCCATAAAGGGAGTAGGAGAGAAGAGCGAGCAAAAACTCCTTTCACGGTTCAAAAGCTTAAAGGCTGTCAAAAGTGCCTCTCTGCAAGATCTTAAGGATCTGGTGGGAAGCAGGGTGGCGGAGCTAGTCATCAGGCATTTTCAGGAGACGGACAACTAATTACTTTCTTTCCGCGCTGAGAGACGAACCCAGACGATCCAGCCGTTAATCGAATTGGCAAGGTAAAATATCCACATTATCACCATCAGCATCGAATGAGAATCCCCTCTCAGGAAGGCAACTACCCACATAATTACGCTTATAATATTTACTACAACCCACAACACCCATTGTTCCATATATGTTCTGACCATCAGAAACATAGCGATTACAGACAAAACGGTTGTAGCTGAGTCTTTATAGGGTTGCGGGTCATTGAATTTTGTAAGTATGTAGCCGACAATCAAAACCATTGCTGTCGAGAATATAAGCAGCATTATCCGCTCACGGGTATTCATCCTTTTGGAAGTGACAGTGACAGAGTCATTTGCCTCGCGCTTTTTTATCCAGCTGAACCAACCGATAAACTGCATAGGAACATAGTAAAAGGCATTCAACACTGCATCTCCGTAGAGTTCTGCCTTAAACGAAATATATGCATAAAGGGCAACATTGATTACGCCGAAAAGGTAATTAAGTATATTTCCTTTTGCAACCAGAACAACACATACAACTCCACTTATTCCTGCAATTGAGCCTATCAGGTCTATATCCCTGAGCAGTAGAGAGTGTATAATGTTAAGAGAGATTATCCCGACAATCAAAAACCAGTCGAAAGGACTTAGAGTATTTAATTTTTTTAAATACAGCATTACAGTGGCAGTTTAAGTAAGAATTGAAACAGGTTGGTTTTATCCATTGTTCTCGCATACCGTAGACCCGCCGAAAGCGGAAGCGATATGTTTAATATGTTAAAATCTACAAGTATATCGGACCCGGCAGAGAGCATATGCTCACCATACCCCATTCCTTTGTTGTATGCCCAATCTACAAATGGAAATACCTGCAACCTCTTAAGGTAAAGGAGAGATGAGATCTCAACATCGCCGAGATAAACCGGAAAAGCATAATCTGCAGATATAGAGACGAACTGTTTACCGTAAAGTTGTTCGTACCCTCTGGGAGAGGTGGCCAGATTGGACAACAGATAATTCTTTCCCTTAAAGTTTTGTATCTGATATACAAGTGAGAGTCTAAGGCCATGATTCGCCATAAGGCCTGGCAGATAACCGTATATGTTAGAGTAAATGAGTGAACCAAAATTTTCTTCCGAGAATGGAACACTATTCATCTGCAAATTAATGCCGAACCCCCATTTAGGAAAGAGGTCCCTTTTGGAAATGTTAAGCATGTCGTAGTATTGCAATCCTACAGAGATGTACTGATAGTCCCTGTATTTCGCCGTGATTATTGAGTAGTATGAGTCATTGTCTAATCGCCATAAGAATTTTGGTATCAACCCTCTGGACCATCCTCCGCCACTGAAATTAAACGGTACATATACAAAGACAGAGGTTGTAAAGTAAGGAGAGTTTGAAACAGGTGTTTTTAACTGAAATTTACGGTTCTGATAATCCCTTATCAGACGGATTTCTCTTCTGTTACGCTCGTTGTAATCTGCCTTTATTTCAACTACGGGGTAAATACCGTTGTAAGAAAATTTTAAGTGACCGGCATGAAAATTATTACCATATGAGTAGGCAAGCATAGTTGTGGCAGTACTGAGAGTGTTCTGGGAATAAAGCGTTACTCCCGGCGAGAGTATCTCATAAAAGTTGTCATAGGAGATGTTCTTGATTTTATCCACATTATAGTAGAACGGAGCCCATGAGTGTATCTTCAACAGATTTTTCGCTTTCCGGTATGGTTTAGACACATATTTGTTTCCGAAGGATACATTGACGGTATCTATCAAGTATCCGGCCTGTTGCGAAAGCATTTCTGCAATATTATCCTTGTATGGTTTCGAGAACATTGCAGGTTCCCATAGCAGGCTGTCCAACCGGGCGCTGACGGCTCTGTATCCGCTTTTATCGTATTCCGAGTAAAAGATAGTTCCTTTTCTGCCGTCCGTATATGGCGCAAAAGCTCCGAAGCGGGCATTGGTAAGTCTTTGCAAAAACTTGATCTGAGGCCGGTAACAGTAGAGGTTGTTTGTACCATCCAGATCGCTCTCAAAGTACAATTCCCCATCGTAACCATTCAATCTGTTAATGCTACGGTTCTGTTCTTCAACCTCCTTTGTCCATACCCCGGTTTTCACATCGAGGGAGAAAAGTCCCATTCCCTTGTCTGTGATAACTGTCGTATAAATTCTATTTCCTAAAAATACAGACTCTTTTATTTGTCCGTTTTCCGGAGAGGCGAAAGAGGCAATAGGACTATAATAAACACATTCTAACAACACCAACCGGGATGTTCCCTCTGTTGAATATTCTGCAACCGCTATTGTGTCTCCACCTGCGGAAACTGAAGGGTTGGAGTAACTACTGCCGTGGGACAAGGTTGAGATTTTTCTCTTTTTAATATCATAACTCTTCAAAACCGAGAAGCTCTCCTGCTCCCACCTGACAGAAGGGACCTGTTCTGTCCAATAGATCTTCCCTTTGCAGAATGTTAAAAAGCTGCTCAAATTTCCCATATATGAGATCCTTTTCTCCTTGCCGGAAGAATCTATAAGCACCAGTCTGGACAGATCGTCCATATCCCATTTAATAGCATAAAGGGAGTCACTGGAAACAGCCACTATGGATTTATAGGATGAGTAATCATTACCCCTTTTGCTTATATTCCTGAAAGGGGTAAACGGTGCTTTGGCCGAGTCTTCATAGGCCCATTTTCTGCCAAATATCTGCTTAATACCCTCAAAATGACCGGGAATTGTTTTTCCCGTGGGATTTCTGTAGGCTTCTCTGGCTCCCGAAGGGTTGTAAAAATGTTTAACAAGGTACTCCGACAAATCTCCCATATAATAGTAGTTGCCGCTGGAGAATCTTATGAACGAATTTACCAGGTAGCCCAGACTGTAAATATCAGGCGTGTACCTTCTGCCTGATCCCAGTTTCCACGCCTTCCAACTCCGGTATTCACCATCCAGAAAAGAGGCTTTAAAGTAGATGAGATGTTCCGGGTCGCGTCCTCTGCCTGTGGAAGACAGCTCTGTTTCGGATACTATTGCATCTCCCTCAAGTGCCCATTTGTCTATATACAGTCCTACCCCCAAACCGGTGGATTGCTGTCCGATAAACCAGGAGAGTGGTTTAAACACTCCTTGCTCGAACTTACTAATTTGAGCAATGTGTCTCATTTCGTGTACAACCAGCTGTTTCTCCCAATTCTGGGAGTATCCTCCCAAAGCTAATGGCCTTGTTATCAACTCAACCCGTTTTGGAGCCCAAACCACTACTCCGTTGCTCATAACATTGTAGGGATGCAATACTACCTCAATAGGTTTAGCCTTGATCTTAAGAGGTCTCTGTACCCAAACATTAGCACTCTCCATCAACTTGGCATACCTCTGAGCCAAAGAATCAAGCTCTCTCGGGTATATGATTTTAAAATTTCCGGTCTCTATTACTTGCCATTTTGCCCTCGACGGATCGCTTCCAAGAGAGTAAAACTGGCCATACAGACGGTTGGACAACAATATGAAAGAAAACGCCAATACAAAGAATAAGACAATATCCTCCGCTATTTTATTAATTCTTAATTTTTTGAGAAACCCCACCAAAAATATTCTTTACACGAAGGTAATAAATTACTACTATTATTGACCGGCTTAATTTTATGCTCTATATTTGTGTACTGTCTGTCATCAAGTGCAGCAATATTCAAAATTTAATGAAATATGAAAAAATATATCTTTTTGCTGTTTTTTTCTGTAATCACACTCTTCACGTATGCACAAAACGACTCTGTCACTCTTGTAAACGCAAAATGGGAGGTGAAACAGGTTGCCAACGGCGTTCTTTGCAAACAGTTTCATTTCAATAATCAAGAGCTTTTCAATGCCAATGAATTTATTTCGATTATAGAAATTGATAAAAACTCCGGAACAAGATTAGAGATTTTCCCCTCTCCAGTTTTAAAAGAGACCAGCAAAATTGCAGAAGAGAATGGTGCTTTTGCAGCCATAAACGGCTCATTTTTCAAGTTTAACTATACTTATAATACAGAAGATTACAACTCGGTCGACTATATCAGGAAGAAGAACAAACAACTTGCTCCTAATACTTTTACAGAAAAAAACCAAAGAGCAATGCATCAGTTGGGAGCTCTGGCCATTCATAACGGAGAGTTTTATATTCTTAAAGCAGACGATCTTAAAAGTTGGGAAAAGTACATATTGGCAGATGAAGTTATTACAACCGGTCCTATTTTACGGATAGCCGGCAAGGACGAAAAACTGCAAAATTTATCTTTCTACACCACCCGTCATCCGAGAACTGCCATAGCAAAGACAACATATGGCAAGATACTTCTGGTTACTGTTGACGGGAGGGCAAAAGAGTCTGCAGGAGTCAGCCTGGCAGAACTCCAAAGTATTTTGAAATGGCTTGGAGGAGAGTATATTATCAATCTAGATGGAGGTGGTTCCACCACAATGTATATTAAAGGGTTTTCCGACAATGGTATTATCAACCATCCGACAGACAACAAACTTTTCGACAATAACGGAGAGAGAAAGGTGGCGAATGCAATTCTTCTGTACAAAGACTAAACTTATGTAACATGAAAAATATATCAATCGTTTTCATAGCCTTCTTGCTTCTCTCCTGTGGAGAGAACAGGTCTGGGATTATTACATTTTCTACACCCGACAGGCTTAGCGGACAGACAGATGTTCTCGAATTGGCGTGTGATCCTATCGATACTGTGGATATCGCAGTGATAGGCACTCAGATAAACGGAATAGAGGCACTGCGCCGTTTGTCTGATATTAACGGAATACGTATAAAAGCAATTTTTGATAATATTCCTGAAAACCTTGCAACTGCTCAGACTGTTCTAAAAGAGATGAGCCAAACTGTTGCCGACGAGTATTGGGGCTCGGGAAATTGGCGCAAAATCTGCGAAAGAGCAGATATTGATCTTGTATATATCTGCACCCCGGAGAAGTTTCGTACAACCATTGCTGTATTTGCAATGGAGAGTGGCAAGCATGTTGCTTCGGAGACACCTGTGGCTCTTACACTTAATGATTGCTGGGAACTGGTCAATGTTGCAGAAAAGACAAGAAGGCACTGTGTTATGATGCAAAACAGCAATTATGATCCCTTTGAATTGACAATGCTGAATATGGCTCAGCTCGGTTTTTTTGGAGATATCAGCCGTATTGAGAGCGGCGGTCTTCACTATGTAAATGCTATAGGCCCTGCAGCACAAATTCTTAATATTCACAGGGGAGATAAAATGAACTATCTGCTCTTCGTCTCCGGTGCAAAGAACGCTATCATAAAGACGGAAAAGGGGAAAACTGTCATCCTACGTAATGATTCAATCTCATCCCTACCTTCCGGAAGGGAATACAATATCTACGGAACTAAGACATCTGCAAAAAAGAATAGTCATCAGGTGAGCGACTCTCTTCTTAAAGCGTATGCTCACCCGATTGTGAAGGAGATTAAAGATCCCGATCTCATTGCCGACTACCGACTTATCTACTGTCTGAGAAATGGTCTTCCTTTGGATATGGATGTGTATGATGCTGCCGAGTGGTCTGCCATTACTCCTTTGAGTATAATCTCCGCAAAACACAATGGAAGACCGGTAATGTTTCCTGATTTCACCCGCCAGTCCTGGGACAAACTAAAAGGGTACAAGCAATATAAAAATGACAGATAAAAGGCTCCTTTTTGTATATACCCGTCTCTCCACTTTCGTAAAGTGTGATCTCGGTATTCTTGAAAAGGAGTATCTAGTTTCTGCTTTTTGTGTAGACACCACCACCCCAGGCAGACAGCTGCTGGCAATGATACGTCTGCTTTTCTACCTGGCTTTCAATATATCTAAATTTGATATTGTCTATATCTGGTTTGCAGATTACCATTCCTTCCTGCCGGTTTTCTTTGCAAAACTGTTCGGAAAGAAATCATATGTTGTAATTGGCGGATATGATGTCTGCAGGGTCAGGAATCTTAAATACGGTAGTTTTGTAAATCCGGTAAGGGGCTTTATGGCAAAATATTCTATGAACAACGCAACTCTCAACCTATGCGTCTCCAGACATATCTCCCGTATAGTAAAATTTATCGCCCCCAGATCAAAACGGGAAGTACTCTATAACGGAGTTGCCTTTGACTCTGCCAGCCGATCTAAATCTGAAGAGAGCCAACCCAAAGAGAGCATTGTTCTCTCGGTAGCACTCTGTTCAACAAAGCAAAGTTTTTACATAAAAGGAATAGACAGATATATAGAAGCAGCCAGGGCTGCCAAAGATTTGAAATTCATAGCAGTTGGCCTCGATAAAAGCAACCTTTCCAACCTGATTGGAGAGATTCCTGATAATCTTGAAATTTTTTCAAAACTCCCGCAGGAGGAGTTAGCAAAATATTATTCCCGGTCGTCGGTCTACTGTCAGCTCTCCAGAAGCGAAAGCTTTGGGGTTGCTCTTGCCGAGGCTATGTATCACAATTGCGTACCTGTAATTGCACGCACCGGAGGTATGCCTGAAGTGACAGGCGGTTACGGATTTACTGTAAGCGGGAATGACACTTCGGAAACAGTCAAAGCAATAAGATCTGCTCTTACCATGCCATCTTCGGACAAATACCGGATTAGGGTGGAGGGAAAATTCACAATCGCGGCAAGAGCTATTACGCTGGCAGCGCTGTTAGCATAATTATAACAACCTGTGCGTCAAAAAAGTACTAACAGCGCTGCCAGCCCATCTATATATATAAAACCACATTTTATCTTTCTTGCGGGCAAGTTGCAGGAGTATCTGGTACTGAATTTTTGGTTCAAGTATCTCTCCCCTTTTTAACGCAGAGTCTACCTCGGGAAATAACCGGAATATCTCTTCGATTTCCATTTCTGGTTTTGGGTGTAGTAGCATCTTCCGCTTTGTATTTGCCTTATATCTGAGAAATGCAGCGGAAAAATCCATCCCCCTCTCCGAGAAGAAGGATTCAAGATGGACCAGAGCATTGCCAACAAAAGGCAAGTGGTTAAAGCTAAAGGTACCCGAGTTAGTGTTGTACTGGACAAAATGGAGAAGTGGTTTGGGAACAAATGCAATTTTTGGTGCAACGCACACCAATAGAGGTGATACTGAAAGGTCGTCACGCATATTGTCGTGAAAAGAGATCCCGTTGGACAAAAAAAGATCTTTTTTGATAAGTTTGTTCCAAAGTGCGCAACCTTTGACCGATGTCAGCATCTCCTTTATGTATCTCTCCTTTTCTGTACTTTCCGAGATAAAGTCCACTTCAAAGGTATCCTTTGCATAGATGGTAGCTCCTCCCGGCATCTCTCTGAAAAAATCTGAAATAACCAGTTCTGCATTATGTTTTAAAGCGGCATTATAAAGTTCTTCCAACAGATTTGGTTCAAAGAAGTCATCCGAATCGAGATAGATGATATACTCTCCGTTAGCAGATGAAAGTCCGGTGTTTCTCGCTGCCGCTATGCCTCTGTTCCTATCGTGCTGTATGTACCTTGTTCTGCCCGATAACTGAGATTTTTCAACAATGGATTTTGCTTTTTCAAAAGCACCGTCTCCTCCCCGGTCGTCAATCAGAATAAATTCAAAGGACTGAAATGACTGATTTATGAGAGAGTCAATGCATTTCTCTACATAGGCAGATTCTCTGTAAACAGAGATAATGACAGAAACAGGGTAGTTTTCCATACCAAGATATTTACAAAAAAAGCTGCCCAACTATTTGAAGCAGCTTTGTTGACCTACCAGGATTCGAACCTGGACTGACAGAACCAAAATCTGAAGTGCTACCATTACACCATAGGTCAATAGATTCCATTTTGAGCGGACAAAGATATTTTTTGTTGACCTACCAGGATTCGAACCTAGACAGTCAGATCCAGAATCTGAAGTGCTACCATTACACCATAGGTCAATAGATCCCTCTTTAGGGGTTGCAAAGATATCTCTTTTCCTGGAAAGTCCAAAAATTTATAAAAACTTAATGTTAAGAACCGCCTCTCCAAAATAGTGGTAAAGAATAACCCAGAATGCAAATCTGACAGCTTTCCCTATTAACATGTATATTGCGCACTTCGGGAAATTGACCTTATAAAAGCCCAATCCTATAGCCAGAATATCTCCGACTAAAGGTACCCAGCTGAAGAAGGCAATCAGACTCCCATACTTATCTATCTTGTTCTTTTGCCGCACAAGACTCTCCTCCTTTACTCTGAACCACTTCTCTATCCAGTCCCATTTTCCCAGGTAGCCTACATAGTAAGATGTGAGGCCTCCGAGCCAGTTTCCGATTGTTGCTACAAAAAAAGAAATTACTGGA
>JBAYMP010000059.1:0-12074 GCA_041663505.1 Bacteroidales bacterium
CAAATATCGGAAGTGCAAGAGAAACCTTTTTTGTCAATCAGTTGAATGCTGTCTCTAAAGTTTCGTTAGCAAATCAGGGCGATTTTGTTGTGGATAAATATACTTTTGAAGTGGGAGGAAAACGAAAAACTTTTGACCAGATAAAAGATGTTCCAAACAGTTTTGTGGTTTCCGATGATCTCGAAGTTGGGCACAAAAACAAAATTCCGCTTTGGCTATTCGGAATGATGTATTAAGTACGTGTCCGACCGGTCGGTGAAAAATTAACTGAAAGAGTGAAAAGTGAACAACTAAAAGTGAATAGTGAAAAGTAAATAGTATTTTCAATAAATATAACATGAAGATTGATTATTCAGATATTGGGTTCAGAAATGATGGCAAGTTGAAGCTGTTGATCATTGTGGGTACCAGACCGGAGATTATACGTCTCTCTGCGGTTATCAACAAGTGCCGCCAATAAACAGGAGTGGTCAATAAAATGGTGTGGCGGTTGAAAAATGACAAGAAATAATGAGTAGGATATCCGATATATTGGCAGAAACCACCATATATGAATTCAAGCAAGTGGTAGAACGCAGCAAACCTAAAAGTTGGCTTAAGAGCGTAAGTGCCTTTGCCAACAGTTCTGGCGGTGCGTTATTTTTCGGAATAGACAATAACGGGCATTTAACAGGGTTGGATAACATTCAATCCGACGCTGAATATATCAGCGAACAGATTAAAGTCAGGCTCGATCCCATTCCTGATTTCGAACTGTCAGCCCACACAGAAGATGGCAAACCTCTTTTGAAATTGAAAGTACAGACTGGAGTACTTACGCCGTATTACTATTATTATGACGGCAGTCGTACGGCCTTTGTCCGTATCGGAAATGAGAGCGTTCTGGCTACTGCAACGCAACTAAACAATTTGGTGCTGAAAGGTCGGAATATTACCTACGACTCCATGCCTACGGAATACCATCCCGGTGATTTTACGTTCAGGGTGTTGGCAGATACATATAAAAAGCAGACCAACCGGAATTTCGATGAGAAATTATTGCAGTCGTTCGGTTTCATTGCCCCGAATGGTAATTTGACGAACTCCGGATTGTTGTTCGCCGACAATTGTCCGCTTCGCCATTCGAGGCTGTTTTGTACGCGATGGAATGGAAATCATAAAGGTTCCGTGGCCGATGATGCCTTAGATGACAAAGAATACCAGGGCAATTTAATAGATTTGCTGCGACAGGGTGTTGAATTCATTGCAAACAACTCCAAACGTCGGTGGCGCAAAACGGCCACAGGCAGAATAAATAAACCCGATTATGCCGAACGTGCTGTGTTCGAAGCCTTGGTGAATGCTCTTATACATCGTGACTACTCCGTACTTGGCAGCGAAGTGCACATCGATATGTATGATAATCGATTGGTTATCAGTTCTCCGGGCGGAATGTTTGATGGCACACTCATTCAAAACAGAAATATAGACGAAGTCCCTTCCTCACGTCGGAATCCTGTGCTTGCCGATGTCTTTGCTCAGTTGAACTATATGGAAAAGCGCGGCAGCGGTCTGCGGAAAATATGCAACGAGTCTGCCAAACTACCAGGCTATACAGCCGATCTGGAACCACGATTCAAGTCGGAGGCGACCGTATTCTTTACGGAGATCACAAACATGAATTGGCAGGAACCAGAAAACTCAGACGTCATAAAAAATGCCACTGGTTCTACCGATAGGGTCCCCGATAGGGTCCCCGATAAGGTCCCCGATAAGGTCCCCGATAAAATGACAACGAATCAAGAAAAAATGTTATTTGAAATTCGTAAAAACAAATATATATCGATGAGTGAGCTATCTGAACAAATAGGAATCTCGAAACGCAAGGTCTTGGATAATATCAATAAACTAAGGCAATCCGGATTATTGGAGCGAATAGGAAATAATAAAACCGGACACTGGAAAATAATTGATCTCTAAAATGAGAAAGTTAAAAGTGAATAGTGATGAGTGAAAAGCGACAATAGTTTCAATATAAATGATATGAAGACAGATTATTCAGATATCAAGTTCAAGAATAACGGCAAGCTCAAGCTGCTGATCATTGTGGGTACCAGACCTGAGATTATACGCCTCTCTGCGGTTATCAACAAGTGCCGCCAATACTTCGACACCATTCTTGCCCATACCGGACAGAATTACGACTACAACCTGAACGGCATATTCTTCAAAGATCTCAAGATCGCAGAGCCTGAAGTTTATATGGATGCCGTGGGTGACGATCTTGGAGCAACCATCGGCAACATAATCAACTGCAGCTACAAGCTAATGACAGCAATCCAACCAGATGCCCTGCTGATACTGGGAGATACCAACAGCTGCCTCTCGGCCATAGGAGCCAAGCGACTTCACATCCCAATCTTCCACATGGAGGCGGGCAACCGCTGTAAGGACGAATGCCTGCCAGAAGAGACCAACCGCCGCATAGTGGACATAATCTCCGACGTCAATATATGTTACAGCGAGCATGCACGCCGTTACCTTGCAGAGAATGGCCTGCCCAAAGAGAGGACATATGTGACCGGCTCACCAATGGCAGAGGTACTTCATGCCAATCTATCTGAAATCGAATCTTCCGAAATTCATAAACGCCTTGGCCTTGAGAAGGGCAAATATATCCTCCTCTCCGCCCACCGCGAAGAGAACATAGATACCGAAAAGAACTTCCAGTCACTCTTCAACGCCATCAACGCCATGGCAGAGAAGTATGACATGCCTATACTCTACTCCTGCCATCCTCGCTCCAGAAACCGACTCGAAGCCAGCGGCTTCAAATTGGACAAGAGGGTGATACAACACGAGCCACTTGGATTTCACGACTACAACTGTTTACAGATGAATGCCTGCGCCGTAGTTTCCGACAGCGGTACCCTGCCAGAAGAGAGCTCCTACTTCCTTTCGGTTGGTCATCCTTTTCCGGCAATATGCATCCGCACCTCCACCGAACGCCCTGAAGCACTTGACAAAGCCAGTTTTATCCTTGCCGGAATAGATGAAAAGTCCCTTCTGCAGGCTGTGGATACAGCCATACAGATGAATCAAAACGGCGACCATGGCATACCAGTACCCGACTACACAGATGAAAATGTCAGCAACAAAGTAGTCAAGATCATCCAGAGCTATGCAGAAGTGGTGAATAAGATGGTATGGCGGAAAGAGTGAGTTGAAAGTCTAAGGTGTACAAATTATACACAAATAATTACTATCATACATAACAATGGATAACTGGGCTGATAAGGTACGCTATTAGTCTCTTTCTTTTAAAATATTTTAAAATTTATACTTAAAAATTATATGAAAGTAGTAATCCTAGCTGGAGGCTATGGTGTTCGCATTTCTGAAGAATCACAGTTCAAACCGAAACCGATTATTGAAATAGGAGAAAAGCCAATCCTTTGGCATATTATGAAAGAGTATTCATATTACGGATACAATGAATTTGTGATATGTGCCGGTTATAAACAGCATATGATTAAGGAATGGTTCGCAGATTATTTTTTGCACAATTGTGATATCACTTTCGATTTTACAAAAGGACAGAACGATATGATAATCCATAATTGCCATTTAGAACCTTGGAAAGTAACCGTGGTTGACACTGGTTTGAATACGATGACCGGAGGCAGAATAAAACGTATCCAACCTTATATTGGGGATGAAACTTTTATGATGACATATGGAGATGGGGTTTGCGATGTTAATATAAATGATCTTGTAGCGTATCATCAGAGTCACGGAAAGATAGCCACATTAACTGCCGTTATATTAGACCAGCAAAAAGGCGTTCTTGACATTGGAGGAGACAATGCTGTAAAAGCTTTCCGCGAAAAGAACCTTTCTGATGGCTCTCCTATCAATGCTGGATATATGGTTCTGAACCCTAAGATATTCGACTATATTGAAGGAAACGAAACAGTTTTTGAAAAAGAACCTCTTGAAAAACTCGCAGCAGAAGGACAATTGATGTCCTATATGTATAAAGGCTTCTGGCAATGTATGGATAATAAGCGAGAAATGGATATGCTCGAGAAGCTTTTGAGTGCAGGAAACGCTCCGTGGAAGAAGTGGAAAGATTAAAATCTGACAATATGGAATCATTAGGCAAGTTTTATAAAGGCAAGAAAGTTCTTATCACAGGACATACGGGTTTTAAAGGGTCTTGGTTGGCGATTTGGCTTCATTCTATAGGGGCTGAAGTAATTGGCGTTGCTCTTGATCCTTACAGCGAAAAAGATAACTATGTTCTCTCTAGAATAGGCAAGAAGATAAAGGATGATATTCGTGATGATATTCGTGATGGAGAGAGGATGAAGGAGATTTTCGCGAAATATCAACCGGAGATAGTCTTTCATCTTGCGGCTCAACCTCTTGTTCGCCTTAGTTACGAAATCCCTGTAGAAACATATGAAACCAACGTAATGGGAACTATCAATGTCCTCGAGGCCATCAGGACTACTGATACTGTAAAGGTTGGTGTGATGGTTACTACTGATAAATGCTATGAGAACAAGGAGCAGATTTGGGGCTATAGAGAAAACGAACCTATGGGTGGATATGATCCATATTCCTCATCTAAAGGTGCAGCTGAAATAGTTATCTCAAGTTGGAGAAGAAGTTTTTTCAATCCAGACCAATATGAGAGACACGGAAAGTCTATTGCCAGTGTAAGGGCTGGTAATGTGATAGGTGGTGGAGATTGGGCTAAGGACAGAATCATTCCGGATTGCATCAGAGCGTTGGAAGCTGGAGAGATTGTTGATATTCGTTGCCCTAAAGCCATTCGTCCTTGGCAGCATGTGTTGGAACCACTTGGTGGATATATGCTTCTTGCAAAGAAGATGTGGGAGAATCCTACTAAGTATTGCGAAGGATGGAACTTCGGGCCACGTCCTGAATCCATTTCTACGGTATGTGAAGTAGCTTCAAAAGTTTTAGAAAATTATGGCTCTGGAGAGTTGAGAGACTTATCTGATCCAAAAGCACTGCACGAAGCCGAACTCCTGATGCTTGATATTAACAAGGCAAGGTTCTTATTGGGATGGGAACCAAAGTGGAACATCAATGATACAGTCAAGATGACAGTTGATTGGTACAAAAGGTATAAGTCGATGAATGTATATGACTTGTGTGTAGAACAAATTAATGAATATATAAGATCGTTTTTATAATATGGCAGATTTCAAACAACTCAGAAAAGAGATTGTCGCAAAGACAGCTGAATATTATCAGGCATACTTTGCAGAAAAGAAAGAATTTGTTCCTGGTGAATCACGAGTTAATTATGCTGGTCGAGTATTTGATGAAAAAGAATTGCAAAATGCTGTTAATGCTTCTCTTGACTTCTGGTTGACAGAAGGACGTTTTTCAGAGGAATTTTCTTCTAAAATTTCAGAATTTCTGGGTGTAGAACATGTGTTGCTTACTAATTCTGGTTCTTCTGCAAATTTGTTGGCATTCACTGCCTTGACATCAGAGAAACTGGGTGACAGAAGACTTAAGCCTGGTGATGAGGTGATCGCTGTAGCAGCAGGTTTCCCTTCCACGGTTACTCCTATTATCCAGAACAGATTGGTACCTGTTTTCGTAGATTTGAATATTCCTACTTATAATATTGATGTAGAAATGCTGTGTAAAGCCATTACCCCGAAGGTCAAGTGTATTTTTCTTGCCCATACACTCGGTAATCCGTTCAATATTGATGTCATCATGGAGATGGCCAAGGAACACAATCTTTGGGTAATCGAGGATAATTGCGATGCTTTCGGAAGTGAGTATAAAGGAAAGAAAACCGGTACATTCGGACATCTTTCTACAATTTCTTTCTATCCTGCGCATCACATTACAACAGGAGAAGGTGGTGCCATCTGCACCAATGATCCTCATCTGGCCAGAATCGTTCGTGCTTTCCGTGATTGGGGACGTGACTGCTATTGTGCAGGTGGTGATAACAATACATGCGGGAAACGTTTCTCTCAGCAGTTCGGGAACCTTCCGTTTGGATTCGATCATAAATATGTTTATTCAGAGATTGGCTACAACCTGAAGATGACGGATATCCAAGCGGCTATCGGTGCTGCTCAAATTGATAAGCTTCCGGGCTTTTGTATAAGCCGCAAGCATCACTTCATAGAATGGAAACGTATCTTCTCTAAGTATCCTCAGTATTTTATCACTCCGGAGCCTACAGAAGGAGCAGATCCGGCTTGGTTCGCATTCATAATAACGCTTAAGGAAGACTGCCCATTCAAACGTGATGACCTAACGAGATATCTAAATCAGAGCCTTATTGAGACCAGAAATCTGTTTGCCGGCAATATGATTAAACAGCCGGCTTATATAAACAAGAACTGGCGTATTGCTGATCATTTGAATCAGACTGACTATATTATGAACAACACCTTCTTTCTAGGGACTTATCCTGGTTTGACTGATGAGATGTTCAAGTATGTTGAGCAGAAAATAGATGAATTCTTAAAACAGTTCTAATATGTTGGCAAAGAAATATTTGTCTGAGGTTGTTTCCATAGAAAATCCATTTATGGGTATTTATACTCTTGAATTCAAGTCTTTGGAGAGACTTTATAAATATGATCCCGGTCAATTCCTTCATATTGCAATTGATACCGATTATGACGGGATAGGCCAATGGCCGGAATCCCGTTGCTTCTCTATGAAAAGCAACCCAAATGATATTACAATAAAGATAACGTATGCCGTAAAGGGCAAGTTTACCAAATTGATGGAGGATCAACTAAAAGTTGGCTCCAAGGTTTGGCTTAAACTCCCTTATGGCGATTTATTTACGCAGGATCATTCTAAAGAGAGTACTGTCTTTATTGCAGGAGGAACAGGCATTACTCCTTATCTCTCATTATTCAATAATGAATTGTTCAACGAATATATCAATCCAAGAATATATCTTGGTTTCAGATCAAAAGGATATAATATTTATGTAGATGAACTGAATGATGTTTGTAATTTGTCGAAATCAGTTTTTGTTTTTTACCAGGATACCGATGGAGTTATTGACATTGACCTCATCTTCAAAGAAAATGGTTTGGATGCTAACTATTTTATTTCAGGCCCGCCTGTAATGATTAAGAATTTCAAATGTTTTTTATTGGATCAAGGTGTGAGTGCGGACAATATTTTAACTGATGATTGGGAGTAGTTCTTATCTATATTGATTATGAAGGTTTTAATTACCGGTGCTACAGGTTTTATAGGTTCTAATATTGCGGGTGAACTGTTGGAAAGGGGGGTTGATCTATATGCTACTTATAGGAACACTTCATCTTTTGATAAATGCATCCTTTTTAAAGACGAGATAACTTGGATTAATACAGATAATCCTGATTGGAAAGATAAGATCTTGAACATTAAACCTGACCAGTTAATTCATGCAGCTTGGTCAGGAATTAAATCGGAAGATAGAAATGACTGGAGTTTACAGATTAGCAATTTTTGGTTGTCAAAAACCTATTTTGACTTAGCTAAAGAATGTGGCGTAAAAAAAGTCATTGTGTTGGGCTCTCAAGCTGAATATGGAGTGCAAGGATGTGCAGCAGATGAAAATACAAATCCTATGCCTAATGATGCGTATGGATCTGTCAAACTGCTTACGGGAAATTATCTACGGAATTTGTTTGATGATTCAAATACAGCGTGGTATTGGTTACGTGTCTATTCGGTTTTTGGAGAAGGAGAAAATCCTGATTGGTTAATTCCATCAATAGTTTCAAGGCTTTTAAAAAACGAGCCTATTCAGTTAACGAGATGTGAACAAAGATATAATTATCTTTATATTAAAGACTTTACTGCTCAGTTATTATCTGTAGTGGAATGCGAAGAAAATAAATCAGGAATTTATAATATCTGCGATTCTGAAGATGTAGTTTTGAAGGATTTAGTAAGTAAAATAGCTGATTTGTCAGAGATTTCCCAAAAATTGCTTCAATATGGAACTCTACCATATAGGAACGGCCAGAATATGTTTATTTCAGGAAATAATACAAAGTTTAGAACATGTTTTAAGCTAAATGGCAAGCCATCTTTTGGACTTGCTAAAGGGTTAATGAAAACGATTGAATATTATAAAGGCAAATTATCATGAAAGTCACCACATATATTTCAAAATTCCTTAAAAGTAAAGGCATTGATACCGTTTTTGAATTACAAGGTGGAATGATAACCCGAATCATTGATGAATTATATTTGCAAGGTGATATAAGGATTGTAAGTATGCATCATGAACAGGCTGCCGCTTTTGCTGTAGACGCCTATGCTCGTTCAACAAACAAACCGGGAGTCGCTTTGGCAACAAGTGGACCAGGTGCAACCAATCTGATTACCGGCATTGGAAGTTGTTTCTTTGACTCTGTCCCTGCTATTTTTATAACCGGACAAGTGAATCTGAACGAACAAAAAGGAGACAAAAATACCAGGCAGATTGGTTTTCAGGAAACAGATATTATTCGCATCATAAAACCAATCACAAAAGCCGCATATGCCATAAAGAATGCCAATGAAATACCGGCTGTTTTCGAGGACGCTTACCAAATAGCAACAGAAGGAAGGCCAGGGCCTGTTGTCATTGATATTCCAATGAACTTACAGCTTTCAGAAATTGAAGATGAAGCATTTCTTTTATCCAAAAAAAATCATGCCCCGCAAAAAGAGGAAATTGATTCATTTATTGATGAATTATTTCTGGCATTAAAAAATTCAAAAAAGCCATTGATACTGGCCGGACGAGGTGTGCGTGCTTCAGGATCCATAAAACTATTTGAGGGAGTTATTGAAAAATTTGACCTGCTAGTTGTCACTTCACTATTGGGCTTTGACTCGATTTCTTACAATAATCCAAACCGTGTAGGGTTTATCGGGACTTATGGTAACAGGTGGGCAAACTATGCGTTAAGCAACTGCGATGTTTTGCTTGTTCTTGGAAGCCGGCTCGACTTAAGACAAACGGGAGCTGATGTGGAGTCTTTTAAAAAAGGAAAAAAAATCTTTCATGTAGATATCGAAGAAGCAGAATTGAATAACAGAATAACGGACTGTTTCGTTCTTAAATCTGATCTTAAAGATTTTTTTGGTCAAGCCTTGAACCTTCATAAGTTCACTCTTGACATTAGCCTTTGGAAAAAAAAGATTGAAGAAAAATATAAGGAAAAAAATGATATTGATGAATTGAATAATATTTCTGGCATTAACCCGAATATATTCATCCATCAGCTTTCCAAAGTATCAAAACAAGCAAAAGTCATTACTACTGATGTCGGTAATAACCAAATGTGGGCAGCCCAATCTTATGAATTAGAAAAAGACCAACTTTTTCTTTCATCCGGAGGAATGGGAGCGATGGGATATTCACTCCCGGCAGCAATCGGATCGTGTATCGCAAGTGAAAATTCTCCGGTTATTGCAATTACAGGTGATGGTGGTTTTCAAATCAATATTCAAGAATTGGAAACCATAAAAAGGAATAACTTGCCGGTTAAAATTATTGTATTGAATAATCATTGTCTTGGAATGATTCGTCAATTTCAGGACAGCTACTTTGAATCTCGTTATCAATCAACTGTTTGGGAATACGGCTCACCTGATTTTGTTGCAGTCGCAAAGGCTTATGGAATTGATGGAGTCAGTATTAATACAAATGATGAAATTGCATTTGGATTGGATCAATTATGGAGCAAACGAAATGAACCCTTTTTGCTAAATGTTACAATTGACATTCATACAAATGTATTCCCCAAATTGGTTTTTGGTAATCCTCTATCAAAAATGGATCCTGAATTGTAATATTAATCGATGTGTAGAAGTACATGGATAAACTTATAAAATACGTGAATAAAGGGTTAAAATATCAGATATATAAACCCTGTGGCATTTTTTCTAAAAATATGCAGAAGTAACCCCTTTGTTGAGTAAACCTTTTGTGTATTCTGTATTCCGGGTTTTTTATTCAGCCAGCTGAAGAACAATTCAATTGGTAGCTCGACAAAAGAAACAGCTTCTAATAGTTGTCTTTGTATGATTGTCTTTTCATCCTGAGTATTTCGGTCTCCATCACGATAAGTTAACGGAAATAGGCAGAATCAAGTTGTCGGTTCCCTTCATGGCATCAAATTCATCATCGCACTAACCTTTATCGGCAAAAAAGGTCTACTTGTATAGAAATCACTAAAAGTCAGCCTGAAAACATTCCGGTCATTGAAGCTATCAGGAGGAATAGCAAACCGCTCCAGGAAAGGAATAAGGCCTTTTAGCTAGGAGCCTTGTGCATATATCATCATACTTTTCGTTTTTTTAATTTTTATTTAGTGTGGGAGTTTTAAAGAAAATTAAATATATTTTAAATTCAAAAATAGGAATTGACAAAACTATTGGTTATACGTTGAGTGCGAAAACTATTCAAGCTGTAGGTAGTATTGTTTCACTTTCACTTATTGCTTTGTTTCTATCTAAAGAAGAACAAGGGTTTTATTACACATTTGGAAGTATTTTAGCTATTCAAATGTTTTTTGAATTGGGTTTTAATAGTATTATAACTCAATATGCTGCTCATGAATCGGCATATATTTCGAAATATGAAATATCAACAAATGAAATTGAACTTAAGGCACAGTCACGACTATCTAGTTTGTTGAGGTTTTGCATAAAATGGTTTTCAATTTTGAGTATTGGCTTGTTTATCACTCTTCTAGTTGTTGGTAATGTGTTTTTTAAAAAATATGGACACGGAATAAATGTAAATTGGCAGTTACCTTGGTTATTTTTAGTGATTAATACATGTTTTGCTTTTGTTCTATCACCTTTGCTTTCTTTTTTGGAGGGTATAGGGAGAATCAAAGACATGTCAAAAATAAGGTTAATTCAGCAAACTGTTAACCTAATTGTTTTGTGGACTATGTTGTCGTTAGATGGGAAACTCTACTCAGCTCCGATAGCAGGAATGTGTTCATTATTAGTAGCTTTTATTATTTTACTATTTTCCGATTTTAGAACTATTTTAATTAAAATATGGAATCTTATAGACAAATGGAAAGTCAATTATAAAAATGAAATATTTCCATTTCAGTGGAAGATAGCCATAAGTTGGATAAGTGGGTATTTCATTTTTCAATTATTCAATCCTGTGTTATTTGCAACCGATGGAGCGGTAGTTGCAGGTCAAATGGGTATGACGCTTGCTGTATTAAATGGACTTCAATCTTTATCTATGAGTTGGATTTCTACAAAAGTCCCATTATTTTCAAATCTGATTGCACTAAAAAATTTCAAACGTTTAGATGAAATTTTTAAAACTACTCTTAAACAATCAGTATCTATACTTGCTTTGGGATTATTTATTATGTTTTTATGTATTTATTTTATTCGGTATTTTCATATTATAGTAAATGGAATGTTAATTGGTGAAAGGTTTTTGGACTATTTACCAATGTTTTTAATGATGGCCGCACTTATTTTAAATCAGTTTTCTTTTTCTTGGGCAAGTTATCTAAGGTGTCATAAACAAGAACCTTATCTTTTAATGTCAATAGTCACAGGTGTGTTATGTATATTATCTACAATTTTTATAGGAAAATATTTTGGAGTTATAGGCATTACACTTGGTTACTTTTTAATAACTTTTTGTTCGGTTATTTGGGCTTATAGAACTTTTTTAAGGAAAAAACATGAATGGCATAGTTAGAATACCGTTTTTAAGTATTTGTATACCGACATTTAATCGAGCTGAACATGTTTTTTCTTTGGTTAAGAATATTTTATGCTGTTATAGCGATGAAATAGAGGTTGTGGTTTTAGATAATTGTTCTACTGACGAGACAAAAGATCTTCTATGTAGTATAGAAGATGATCGCTTTATTTTTGTACAAAATCCAGAAAATATTGGAGGACTGTCTAATATAATAAAAGTATTTACTTTCGCAAATGGAGTATATGCTTTACTATGTTTAGACAGAGACTATATTGAAAGTCAATATATTTTACCTTTAATTGATGCTTTACGTAAAGACAATAATGTC
>JBAYMP010000060.1:0-11847 GCA_041663505.1 Bacteroidales bacterium
AGATTTTCGCAGCTTACCACGTCCTTCTTCGCCCATAGAAGCCTAGGCATCCTCCGTTCGCCCTTTTGTAACTTCTTATTGTATGAAATCGTAGTCCCTTAAATATAGAGATCCGAAGACCTCCTTTTTAACAGACCCAATCTTTTTTTTCGCTCGAGATGAATCTATTTTTAATATCTCTATTATATTTCAATTCTATCTCCATTTATTACCTCTTTATCTCTCTCAAAACGTCAAAGAACTTTCCGTTTTTTCTCAAACGGGCTGCAAAGGTATGGACTTTTTTTAAATCTCCAAATTTTTTTCAGTTATTTTATTACTATTTTAATTGATCAAGTGCCGTTGTCATTTTGGCCATGATTTCTGAACTACACAGGTTGCCTATACTCCCTTTGTGAGTATGAGCAACTTCTCTTTTAGCTGTAAATGTTCCCGACATTACCTCTTTTCCTACAATTTTGTAGGCCTCCCTGAAAGGGGCACCCTCCAGTACCAGCCTGTTAACCTCCTCTACAGTAAAAAGATAGTCATATTTTGGATCGTCTATTACCCCTTTGTTAACCCTTATATTGGACAACATAAGCATTGTCATCTCTATTGAACTGTGCATCCTTTCCATTGAAGGGAACAGAATATCTTTAAGCAGTTGGAAATCTCTGTGATACCCATGAGGAAGGTTAGTGCACAGCAACGAAATCTCATTTGATGTACTTTGAATCCTGTTGCAGTTTGCTCTGATTAGCTCCCATACATCGGGATTCTTTTTATGAGGCATTATGCTGGACCCGGTTGTCAGCTCATCGGGAAAAGAGATAAAGCCATAGTTGCCGCACATATACATAGTACAGTCCGCAGCCAGTTTGTTTAAAGTTGATGCCAGGGAAGATAAGGCGTTTGCTACAACCTTCTCAGACTTACCTCTGCTTAACTGAGCGGAAATCGAATTATAATTCATGCTTTTAAAGCCCAAAAGAGATGTGGTCATATCTCTGTCAATTGGAAATGAGCTGCCGTAACCTGCTGCAGAGCCGAGAGGATTCTGGTTTACAACATTCCAGGCTGCCGCTAAAGAGTAAACATCATCTACGAGTGTCTCTGCGTATGCTCCGAACCAAAGTCCGAATGATGACGGCATTGCTATCTGTCCGTGAGTATAGCCTGGCATTAGTACATTTTTGTACTCTTCGCTCAGGGACTGAAGAAGATCGAAAAGAGAGACAATTTCCTCCTTGAAGGTGATGATTTCATCTCTTAAGAAGAGCTTGACATCAACCAGAACCTGATCATTCCTGGAGCGGCCGGAGTGTATTTTCTTGCCTGTCTCTCCAAGGATATTTGTAAGATAGAGCTCTACCTGAGAATGGATATCCTCTATATCTTTCTCAATTTTGAAATCGCCAGACTCAACAATTTTCAGCAATCCGGAAAGTTCTTTCTTAAGGAGCTGCAACTCCTCTTTTGAAAGCAGCCCTATGCTTTCAAGCATTGTGATGTGGGCAATCGAACCCAGAACATCATATTTGGCAAGCCTCATGTCTAGCTCGCGATCATTGCCTACAGTAAAGTTTTCAACTAACTTATTGGCTTTTATTCCCTTTTCCCACAACTTACCCATAGTTTATAACTCAAGTTTATTAACAAAATTAATATATCCCTCAACGCCTTTTCTAATCTCTTCTTTAAGAATGTACTCGTCTGCTCTGTGAGACCGGACAGAGTCTCCCGGCCCCATTTTTATTGCAGGTACTTTTAATCGCATCCAGTCGGATGTTGTTGGTGATATGTATGTTTCCAGTCCCAGCAAAACTGCTGTTTTAACAAGAGGATGGTCATCCGGAACAGAGGAGCTTCTATTGGTTAAAGACCTGGCCTTAAGCACACTTTTCATATTAGCAATCAGGATATCCATAATCTGCGAATTGGTGTACTGGTCGGTAGGTCTTATATCAATCACAAATTTACATCTGTCAGGAATCACATTATGTTGTTTACCCGCTTCAATCTGGGTAACTGTAGTTTTTACCTCACCCATCAATGGTGATATTGCCGGGAACTTGTAGCTCCTGAGCCAGTCTATATCATCGATAGCTATATCGATCGCATTTATCCCCTCTCCTCTTGCAGCGTGTCCGCTTACTCCGTGAGCAATAGCGTCCACAACCAAGAGCCCCCTTTCTGCCACTGCCACCTTCATACCTGTTGGTTCTCCTACAATTGCACAATTAACCTCCGGCATTTTTTTAATTACTGCCTCAATTCCGTTTTTCCCGGAATTCTCCTCTTCTGCAGAGAGTACCAAAAGCAGATTGAACGGAAGGGTTTTGTTATTAAAAAACAAAAATGTCTCAGCTAAACATACGACTGAGCCACCGGCATCATTGCTGCCCAGGCCCCAGATCCTCTCTTCGGAAAGCGGCGGATTGAAGGGATCAATCAAGTAACCTTCGCTCGCTTTAACAGTGTCTAAATGAGAATTCAGCATCAGTGTGGGTTTGGATGCATCATAATCTTTCGAATAGGCGACAATATTATTTTTTATCCGAATACAATCTACCCCTTTTTCAGAAAGATAATTGAGAACTAAAAGGGAGACTTCATTCTCCTCTCCGGAATATGACGATATCCTGACGATCTTGCGAAGTAAATCTTCAGCTCCTGAAAAATATCTGCTATCAATTGTCATTTCAAAACAGTTCCCTTGTTATTTCCCAGATTTGATGCATGTTTAATATATACCTCAGAAACACCACTCTCAATTGCAGCAAAGGCATTGTCCAGTTTAGGCAGCATACCACCAGTTATTGCCCCACTCTCTTTTAGTGTCTGATAATTGGATCTTGTAATCAATGGGACAATGGAGTCAGGATCTTCCTGATTGAAGAGTACCCCCTCTTTCTCGAAGCAGTATATTAATCGTGTATAATAATCACTAGATAATGAGATTGCAAGATTTGAGGCCATTGTATCTGCATTGGTGTTTAACAGAGAACCATTCCTATCGTGTGTTATGGCACAGAAAACCGGAGTTATTCCTCTTCCCAGAAGACTTTGCAACAATCCGCTGTTGATATCTGCCGGAGTTATATCTCCTACATAGCCAAAGTCAATAGGATCGGGAGACCGTTTGGTTGCAGGTACTAAATCTCCGTCTGCTCCGGAAAGTCCGATAGCATTACATCCGAACTTTTGTAACATAGCTACAATGCTCTTATTTATCCAACCCGCATAAACCATCGTTACCAGTTTTAGCGTATCCAGATCAGTTATTCTTCTCCCATTTCGCATCTTCACTTTAATTCCCATCTTTACAGAGAGATCGCTCGCCAGCACTCCCCCGCCATGTATTAATATCTTCGGATCGGGATATTTGCTGAAATCTTTTAGAAAAACCTCGAGAGCGGTAGGCTTGTCGACAATATTGCCTCCAATTTTAATGACAGTTAATTCTTTCATAACCAACGATTTATAAACAAGTATTATAATATCCTCAACATTTCTCTTAGTACAACCTGGGCAGAGACAACCCGGTTTGCAGCCTCCTGGATTACAATTGAATCTGAGCTGTCAATAACCTCATCGCTCACAATCATATTTCTTCTCACAGGTAAACAATGCATAAATTTAGCATTTCTGGTTAGTCGCATCTTCTTCGAATCTACCATCCAGCTTCTGTCCATACTTAATATCTGACCATAGTTGGGATCGCTGAATGCAGACCAGTTCTTGGCATATATAAAATCTGCTCCTTTATATGCTGCTTCAACATCGTATTCCACTTTGGTTTTACCAACAAATTCCGGAGAGAGTTCATACCCTTCAGGATGTGTAATAACAAATTCATAATCTGTAGCATTCATCCATTCGGCAAAAGAGTTTGGAACTGCTTGCGGAAGCGCCTTTGGATGAGGAGCCCAGGTTAAAACTACTTTGGGCTTGGTAACCTTTTTATACTCCTCTATGGTGATAAGATCTGCAAAGCTTTGAAGTGGGTGACGGGTAGCTGCCTCCATACGGAAGACAGGTTTGCCGGAATATTGTATGAATCGATTTAGAATCACCTCATTATAATCATCAACCTTGCTCTCGAACTTTGCAAAGGAACGAACTCCGATAATGTCGCAATAAGATGCCATTACAGGTATCGCCTCAAGAATGTGCTCAGACTTGTCTCCGTCCATTATAACCCCTTTCTCCGTTTCAAGCTTCCATGCACCTTGGTTTATGTCCAGTACAATCACATTCATTCCAAGATTGAGCCCAGCTTTTTGTGTGCTTAGACGGGTTCTCAGGCTTGAATTGAAAAAGACCATAAGAAGGGTTTTGTTTTTTCCTAAGCAGCTATCCGCAAAAGGGTTTACCTTAACCTCCTTAGCCTTTGCCAAAGCTATATCCAGAGGTCCGATGTCCTGAACGCAGGTGAATTTTTTCATTTCTGTATTTCAATTAATTAAATTTAGTCAACTGATTTTCGAAGCTTTCCAGGAAATGGTCTATCTCCTCTTTTGATATGGTAAGAGGTGGCAAAAGACGAATGATATTCGACTTCGCTCCACCTGTAAAAATTTTGTCTTCGAACAGCAACTTGTCTCTAACCTGAGCAAAGCCCTCGCCCATCTCAATGCCTACCATCAGTCCGGTTCCCCTTATCTCGGCAATTGCCTTCTCACCTTTCCCTGACTTAATTTTTTTGAGACCATCCATGAGGTATTTGCCCATTTCTGCTGCCTTCTCCACTATAGACTCATCCTCAATAACCTTCAATACAGCAATTGCAGCAGTACAGGCAAGATGATTTCCTCCGAAAGTGGTTCCAAGCATACCCTGCTGTGCCTTTATTTCCGGTGAAATCAGTACACCACCTATCGGAAACCCGTTGCCCATGCCTTTTGCAGTTGTGATGATATCCGGTTTTATTCCGGAATGTTGGTGAGCAAAGAATTTACCCGACCTGCCGTAGCCCGATTGTATTTCATCTATGATCAGTGCAACTCCGTATTTTTGTGTAACTTCTCTAATCTCCCTGAAGAATTCCCCAGAAGGACTGAAAATCCCTGCAACACCCTGAATACCCTCAATTATCACTGCAGCACAATCCCCCTTGGAAATCTCCTTAGCCACAGACTTTATATCGTTCAGAGGAACAAAAGTAACCTCGTGATCGGAATTGAAAGGGCTCACAATTTTAGGGTTGTCTGTTACTGCAACGGCTCCGGAAGTTCTTCCGTGAAAGGCTCCTTTGAATGCAATTATCCTCTTCTTACCACTATTGAAAGATGCAAGCTTTAGTGCATTTTCGTTTGCCTCGGCGCCTGAATTACAAAGGAAGAGAGAGTAATTGGCATATCCGCTTACCCTACCCAACCTTTCGGCCAGTTCTACCTGAAGGGAGTTCTGAACGGCATTTGAATAAAAACCGATTTTATCCAGCTGCTCCTTAATCATTGATTTATAGACCGGATGACCGTGTCCAATGGAAATTACTGCGTGACCGCCGTAAAGATCAAGGTATTCTGTATCCTTCTTGTCCCATACTTTACAACCCTTAGCCTTTACCGGTTCAATAGGCCACAATTTATATACTTCAAATATTTTCATCTAATTAACATACTTAATACCCATTTATACTTTTGTTAGAATGCACTTCCTTTAAGGTGGAGACCGCAACTTTCGTCAAGTCCGAACATCAGGTTCATGTTCTGAACTGCCTGACCTGAGGCACCTTTGAGCAGGTTATCTATGACAGATGTGATGTGCCAGTATCCGTTATGCTTTTCGATATGAATCAGAGCCTTGTTTGTATTCACAACCTCCTTCAGAGAGATACTTTCGTCCGAGATAAAGACAAACGGAGAATTTTCATAGACCCGTTTGTAGTGCTCTCTCACCTCTTCAAGAGTGGTATCGTCACTACATTTGGTATAAATACTTGCAAATATCCCCCTTGCAAAGTCGCCTCTCATTGGGACGAAGTTTACTGACGGAGCTTTAACGTTCAGAAGATTTGAGAGGGTCTTTTCTATCTCCCCCAAGTGTTGGTGAGTAAATGGCTTGTAAACAGAGATATTTGAACTTCTGTAGCTAAAGTGGGTGCTTTCGGAAGGCGATTTTCCAGCGCCGGTAGATCCGGTAATTGCGTGAACATGAATCTCGTCTTTAAGAGCCCCCTTGAATGCCAGAGGAGATAATCCCAATAGGATGGCTGTTGCAAAACATCCCGGATTTGCTATAAAACTGGTCGAACTTATCTCTTTCTTAAAAATTTCGCTAAGGCCATATACAAAATTTTTATTGTCGTAATGGTTTTCCAGACGGAAGTCGTTACCGAGATCGATTATTTTGCACTCGTTTGAGAGCTTATAATCATCCAGAAACTTCTTGGAGAGGCCATGACCCAGGCACAAAAAGATAACATCCATCTTAGGCAGCAATGCAGAAAATTTCTCGCTTCCGGAAAATTTCAATGAGGTATCACCCAGAAGATCTCTGTGAACAGAAGAAATATCTGTATCTGTCGAACTGGTACTCAATACAGATACAATTTCCACCTCAGGATGATTGATTAGTATCCGGAGAAGTTCCCCTGCTGTATATCCCGTTCCTCCGGCTACTGCTACTTTAATCATTATTATGAATTGAGTAATAAATTTTCAATGGATTTGCCAAAACCTTTGTGAATCCGATAACATCCTGTCCTGTAAAAGATTTGTTTGACTCTCCGTATTCACCGAATTTAGAACTCATCAGATCGTAAGGACTTTCGCAGCCTAATACTGAGAAGTGATAAGGGCGGAGCTCTACTTCAACAGAACCGCAAACATTTTTTTGAGTATCGTCCATAAATACTTCAATGTTTCTCATCAACGGTTCCAGATACTGTGCCTCGTGCATAAGCTGTCCGTACCAACCAGCAAGCTGCTCCTTCCAATATAACTGTCCCTTTGTAAGTGTATGCTTTTCCAGCAGATGGTGAGCTTTTATAAGAATAAGCGGAGCAGCAGCCTCGAAACCTACTCTTCCTTTAATACCAATTATAGTATCTCCCACGTGTATATCTCTTCCAACTCCGTAAGGATTCGCAATGCTGTTGAGTTTATGTATCAAACTTACCGGATCCATCTTCTCACCGTTGATAGAACAGGGTTCTCCCTTTTCAAAACTTATTTTAATCTTTTCGTAACCTCTTTTTGTCACTTGTGAAGGATATGCCTCTTCAGGAAGTACTCCGGAAGATTTCAAAGTTTCAACACCGCCAATGCTGGTTCCCCAGAGACCCTGGTTGATTGAGTATTTTGCCTTTTCCCAGGAAAAGTCAAATTTGTGTTTATTAAGATACTCTATCTCCTCCTTTCTGGAGAGTCCAAGTTCTCTTATTGGGGCAATAACTTTTACCTCGGGAGCCATAACTTCAAATACAAGATCAAATCTTACCTGGTCATTTCCTGCGCCGGTACTTCCGTGAGCAACATATTCTGCTTTAAGACTCTTCACCACCTTTAGAACCTCAAGTGCCTGGAAAACTCTCTCCGAGCTTACAGAAAGCGGGTATGTTGCATTCTTTAAAATATTTCCGAAAAGCAAGTATTTTATACCTTTGTTATAATACTCATCAACAGCATCGACGTTTATATGCGAGGTTGCCCCCAGTGCCAGTGCCCGTTCTTCAATTTTCTTCTCCTCAGCAGAAGTGAAACCTCCGGTATTAACCATAACTGTATGTACTTCCAGATCTCTCTCAAACTTCAGATACGGAACGCAGAAGGAGGTATCCAAACCTCCGCTGAATGCCAGAACAACTTTTTTCTTCATCTTTTGTATTCTATTTTTTAAAGGAAATTATCGAATTGATTTTTGCTGATCCTTACTTCTGGTCACCTCTGCAGGGTCGTAAAGCAACCCGGTGCAGAGGCACATTTTGTGGTTGTTCCTTTGCAGTATGTCAAAATTTCTACAACCTTCACAACCCTTCCAGAATTCCTTGTCGTCTGTAAGCTCAGAAAAAGTAACAGGTTTGAAGCCTAATTCGGTGTTTAACTTCATCACTGCCAGACCGGTAGTAATGCTAAAAATCTTTGCTTCAGGATATATTTCTCTTGATAATTCAAATATCTTTGCCTTTACCCTTCTTGCCAATCCCAATTTTCTATAATCGTGTGCAATTATCAAGCCTGAGTTTGCAACAAATTTGCTATGGCTCCAGGTCTCTATATAGGAGAACCCTACAACCTCATCCCCCGCCAAAGCAATGACCGCCTTTCCTGCAATCATCTTTTCTGCAATGTACTCAGGAGTCCTTTTTGCTATTCCGGTACCTCTTTCCTGGGCAGAAATATAGACCAATTCGCAGATTTTTTCTGCATACCTTACATGACTAATATTAGCCACACAGATGTTTACATCCATTTTGAATTAAACAGTATAAAATTATTAATATGAGTGATTTTGCAGGATATACAATACCCTGCGTAGAGCCGATCTCAGAAAGATCGTTTAAAGCTGCCTTTTCAGGCACATCGTCGGACGTGTCTGTGTTTAAGATTGAAATTGATATGACGGCTTCTAATTTTCATTGTGGCCGCAAAGGTAAAATAATTATTTAAAAAATTCCTACCTTTGAATATTAAACTAATAAATTTTATGGAAATGGAGGATAACAAGCCAAAAGGTTTACCGGAAAACGCATATCGCGAACTTAAGCAAGGAGAAGAATATAAGCCTATTATGTCTGCAGATAAGAGTTATCCCGAGGTCAGTGTATGGTCTGTATCAATGGGAATATTGATGACAATTATTTTTTCTGCCGCTGCTGCTTACCTCGGTTTAAAAGTGGGGCAGGTGTTTGAAGCAGCTATTCCTATAGCAATAATTGCTGTCGGAGTCTCTGGTGCGCTAAAAAGAAAAAATGCTCTTGGAGAAAATGTAATCATCCAGTCAATCGGAGCTTGCTCCGGAGCTATTGTTGCCGGTGCAATATTTACACTACCTGCGCTTTACATTCTTCAGGCTAAGTATCCCGAACTTACAGTAGATTTTACCAAAGTGTTTATGAGCTCCCTGCTTGGAGGTGTTCTGGGTATTTTATTCCTTATTCCGTTTCGTAAATATTTCGTATCCGATATGCACGGAAAGTACCCTTTCCCCGAGGCTACAGCTACCACACAGGTACTGGTAAGCGGTGAGACAGGGGGAAGTGGGGCTAAGTTATTGTTAGTAAGTGGTCTTATCGGAGGTGTATACGATTTTATAGTCTCTACGTTCGGTTGGTGGTCAGAAGTTTTTACGACCAGAGTACTTCCTTTTGGAGAGGCAATTGCAGATAAAGTCAAGTTAATATTCAAAGTCAATGTGGGTGCAGCGGTACTCGGTCTCGGTTACATAATCGGATTGAAATACGCTTTCATCATTTGCTGCGGCTCTATGTTGGTATGGTTTGTGATCATTCCTTTAATGAATCTGTTATTCGGCGCGCAGGTTATAGATCTTATGAATACCGGTCTGGCACAGACAATCGGCAGTATGTCGCCCGAAATGATATTCAAAACTTATGCAAGACATATTGGTATCGGCGGTATAGCAACAGCCGGTGTAATCGGTATCATCCGTTCCTCAGGTATAATAAAATCTGCACTTGGTCTGGCTGTTAAGGAGATCAAAGGCAATGTGGATTCCAAAAATACAACTGCCAGAACTCAGAGGGATATTCCTATGAAGATTATTATAATAGGTATTTTGGTTACTCTTGCTGTAACATTTATCTTCTTTTACTTTGGCGTTGTAACTAATCTTTCCCACGCAATAATAGCATTGGTTGTGGTTGGAGTTATTGCATTCCTTTTCACAACCGTGGCTGCAAATGCAATAGCAATAGTGGGTACAAATCCGGTGAGCGGAATGACATTGATGACATTGATTCTTGCCTCTGTCGTAATGGTTGCCAGCGGTTTGAAAGGCACTGCAGGTATGACGGCAGCTTTGATTATTGGCGGTGTTGTCTGTACCGCACTCTCCATGTCCGGAGCTTTTATTACAGACCTGAAGATCGGATACTGGTTAGGCTCAACACCTGCAAAACAACAGTCGTGGAAGTTCCTTGGAACTCTTGTGGCTGCAGCAACGGTCGGCGGCGTAATGATTATTCTTAACAAAACATACGGATTTGTGGGAGATAATGCTCTTGTTGCACCTCAGGCAAATGCAATGGCTGCGGTAATCGAGCCCCTTATGTCCGGCGGAGGAGCTCCTTGGTTACTTTATGGAATAGGAGCCGTAATATCTATTATCCTTACAGTTTTCGGCGTTCCGGCACTTGCATTTTCACTCGGAATGTTTATCCCTATTGAACTTAACTTCCCGCTTTTGGTTGGTGGTGCTATAGCTTGGTTTGTATCCTCACGCAGTAAAGATGAGGCACTTAATTCCGCCCGCAAAGAGAGGGGAACACTTCTTGCATCCGGATTTATTGCCGGTGGTGCATTAATGGGAGTTGTAAGTGCGGTTATCAGATTTTGCGGAGTCAACCTTACAAATTCTGAATGGATGGGATCTTCTGCTGCAGAACTGCTTGCTCTGGGAATGTATATTCTTATAATACTGTACCTGATATGGGACTGTCTGAGAGCTAAGGCAGAAGAGCAATAGAGTGAATATTAATGATTAATAAATAAAAGATGGAATCGGTATTAGATAAATTTTTAAGGTACATATCAATTGATACAGCCTCTGACCCGGAATCAGAGAGTCAGCCGAGCACTCAAAAACAGCTTGACCTCTCCCGTTTGCTTGTTAACGAGCTTAAAGCAATGGGGGTAAAAGATGTGACACTCGACGAATTCGGTTATGTAATGGCAACTATTCCTTCAAATTTACCGGAAAGGGCGAAAGTTCCGAAACTTGGCTTTATCGCTCACGTGGACAGCTCTCCGGATGCGCCGGGATCAAACATTAACCCGCAAATTATTAAGAGTTATGACGGTGGAGACATTGTTATAAACAAGGAGAAGAACATGGTTCTTTCAATAAAAGACTTTCCGGAATTACCTGAATATAAAGGTCAGACAATTATCACCACAGATGGAAACACCCTTCTGGGTGCCGATGACAAGGCTGGTATTGCCGAGATAATGACTGCTGCAGAATATGTGATGGCCAATCCATCCTTCAAACACGGAGAGATAAAAATCGGCTTTACACCAGATGAAGAGATTGGCCGGGGCGTAGATAAATTTGATGTGGTAAAATTTGGGGCGGATTATGCCTATACTTTGGATGGCGGACAGATAGGTGAACTGGAATATGAAAATTTTAATGCTGCTTCTGCAAAAATCTATATTCAAGGGCGAAATATCCATCCGGGTTATGCAAAGAATAAAATGGTCAATGCTATAATTCTTGCCAGCGAGTTTAATACTCTGCTTCCGGTTGAACAACGGCCAGAATTTACACAGGACTACGAAGGATTCTATCATATCACCCGTTTTGACGGAACAGTAGAACAAGCTATGGTCCAATATATAATCCGGGATCACGACAAAGAGAAATTCGAGGAGAAGAAGAATTTGATTGAAGAGTGCATAACATTTATGAATATGAAATATGGAGAAAAGACCTTCCGTCTGGAGCTTAAGGACCAGTACTATAATATGCGCAAAGAGGTAGAGCCTCATTATCATATTATAGAAAAGGCTGTGAAAGCTATGGAGATTGCCTCTGTGACTCCGGAAATTAAACCTATCCGCGGTGGTACGGACGGTGCGCGTCTCTCATTCATGGGTCTGCCTTGTCCTAACATATTTGCAGGTGGACACAACTTCCACGGTAAATACGAGTATGTTCCGGTTGAGAGCATGGAGA
>JBAYMP010000061.1:0-11492 GCA_041663505.1 Bacteroidales bacterium
TATCCCGCCACTCACCTTGGCGTAAGGTAAGTTCTGCTTGATCCATTTAGTACTCCTTATAAAGTTGACAGCATAGTTGTTGTGCTCCTCAATGCCAGTGGCTATCGCTAAAACATTGGGATCTAATATTATATCTTCAGGAGGGAAGCTCAACTTATCCACAAGCAGACGATATGATCTTTCTGCAACTTTGATTCTCCGTTCAAATGTATTCGCCTGGCCGTTTTCATCAAACAACATAACAACGGCGGCTGCCCCATACCTCCTTATTTTTGCTGCACGCTCCAGAAACACCTCTTTCCCCTCCTTGAGACTTATGGAGTTTACAACCGATTTCCCCTGGATGCATTTTAAAGCCGCTTCGATTACGCTCCAGCGGGAAGAGTCTATCATCAGCGGAAGCTTTGAAATGTCGGGTTCGGCCATCATAAGATTAACAAACCTTACCATAGCTTTTTCCGAATCGAGCATAGCCTCATCCATACAGACGTCAATCACCTGCGCCCCTCCCTCAACCTGGCTCCTGGCAATAGCAATAGCCTCATCATATTTTTCTTCCCTAATGAGCCTTGCAAACTTGGCCGAACCCGATACGTTTGTTCTTTCTCCTATATTAACGAAATTTGTCTTGGAAGTTATAGTCAGTACCTCGAGTCCGCTGAGCCTTGTGCATTTCTTTATGTCTGGCTTAACCCTAGGCTTATACTTTTTAGATACCTCGGCAATCTTTCTGATATGGGCAGGAGTTGTTCCGCAGCAGCCACCAATTATATTCACCCAACCCTCTCTCATAAATTCTTCTACAATCTGGGCCATAAAATCGGGCGACTGATCGTACTCTCCAAACTGGTTGGGAAGTCCTGCATTGGGATGTACAGAGACAAAAAACCCGGACTTTGCCGAGAGCTCCTTTATGAATGGTCTTAGCTGAGCAGCTCCCAGAGCGCAGTTCAGACCTATGCTGAATAGCGGGAAGTGAGAGACAGAGACCATAAACGCCTCAAGTGTCTGGCCGGTAAGGGTCCTTCCGCTGGCATCTGTAATTGTACCCGAAACCATCACCGGAAGCCTCATCCCTCTTTCTACAAAGATAGAGTCAATAGCAAAGAGAGCAGCCTTGCAGTTGAGTACATCAAAGACAGTCTCAACCATAAGAATATCTACACCTCCGTCAATCAACCCCCTTACCTGTTCGGAATATGCCTCCACAAGTTCATCGAAAGTTACTCTCCTTGCCCCCGGATCATTGACATCGGACGACATAGAGGCCGTGCGGTTGGTAGGGCCCAGAGTGCCGGCTATGAAATGCGTTTTCTGATTGTGATAATACTTTTGCCCTTGGATGGGATTCTCCTTCTCCTGCGGTTTGGAAGAACAATTATTACGCTCGTGTTCGCTTAAGCCTGCCGACTCTTGAGTCTTATTATGCGGGTGTACACTCTCGTACTCTGCAATTGCCTCATCAGCAATACGCGCCGACTGATAATTTAATTCGTAAACCAGACCCTCCATGCCATAGTCCGCCATGGAAATCCTATTGGAATTAAATGTATTTGTGGTAATTATATCTGCCCCAGCCTCAAGATACTCCCTGTGTATACCTTTAATAATTTCAGGTTTTGTCAGTGATAAAATATCGTTGTTCCCCTTTTGAAGCATCGGGTGATCCTTAAACCTTTCACCACGATAATCATCCTCCTGAAGTTTGTACCTCTGGATCATCGTTCCCATAGCTCCATCCAGAATCAATATTTTTAAGTTGGCAGAGCTGTTAGTAGGTAACTGCATGTCAATTATTTATAAAAAGCAAGTACAATTAATTGTATATCACATACATACTAACTCACCTGCCAGCGTATTGTGTTAATATCTGTAGTAATCCGCTTTGTAAGGCCCATCTACATCCACACCAATATAAGCGGCCTGTTCCGTGGTCAGCTTGGTCAGTTTTGCCCCAATGCGTTCCAAGTGCAAACGAGCCACCTCTTCATCCAGAAGTTTAGGTAAAAGATATACGCTCACTTCAAATTTCTTCGACCAAAGCTCTATCTGAGCCAATGTCTGGTTGGTAAAAGAGTTGCTCATAACAAATGATGGATGTCCGGTCGCACAGCCAAGATTCACCAATCTGCCGTCTGCAAGTAATAAGATGGAATGACCCTCTGGAAAGAAGTATTGATCCACCTGAGGCTTGATGTTCCTGACCTTAATGCCGGGGTAAGTTTTAAGCTTGTCCACCTGTATCTCGTTGTCGAAATGGCCTATGTTGCAAACAATTGCATTGTCAAGCATCTTAGCCATATGATCTATCCTTATTATATCCCTGTTTCCGGTAGCTGTAACATAAATATTTCCTTCATTAAGAGCCTCATCTACAGGCTTCACCTCAAATCCCTCCATTGCAGCCTGCAGTGCACAAATCGGATCAATCTCAGTCACAATCACCCTCGCACCATAGCTGCGCATCGAGTGAGCACAACCCTTTCCTACATCTCCATAACCGCAAACCACAACCACCTTGCCAGCAATCATAATGTCTGTGGCACGTTTGATCCCGTCGGCCAATGATTCTCGGCAGCCGTACAAATTGTCAAACTTAGACTTTGTTACCGAATCATTTACATTGAAAGCCGGGAATAGCAGCTCTTTCTCCTCCATCATCTGGTACAGGCGGTGAACGCCGGTTGTTGTCTCTTCAGAAACACCCCTTATAGCAGGAACGCGATTTGCCCAAAAGCTCTTATCTGTTTTGAGCAAATTTTTGAGGAGAACCTTAAGTTCATTTTCATCTTCTGTCTCTGACGGAACATCCAAAACGGAATCATCCTTCTCTGCCTTAAAACCCAAATGACACATCAGAGTGGCATCTCCTCCGTCGTCCACAATAAGGGTCGGCCCCTTTCCACCAGGAAAATTCAATGCTTGCAGAGTGCACCACCAATAATCTTTAAGACTCTCACCCTTCCACGCAAAAACAGAAACTCCTGTGGCTGCAATAGCTGCAGCAGCGTGATCCTGAGTTGAATATATATTACAGCTAACCCAGCGAACTTCTGCACCGAGCTCTACAAATGTTTCAATCAGAACAGCGGTCTGGATGGTCATATGCAGAGAACCCGTTATGCGGGCACCTTTTAGAGGCTTCTGTTTACCATATTTTTCTCGCAAGGCCATCAGACCGGGCATCTCAAACTCGGCCAGTTCAATCTCTTTTCGCCCGAACCCAGAGAGTTGTATATCGGCTACTCTATAATTTTCCGAAGTAAATAGTTCCATACTAATCATAATTTAAGTAAACAAAGATAATAATTATTTACAGCTGGCAGCCGAATTAGCAAAAAACTGCTTCTCAATCATTTATCCTAAGCAAACACAAAAGGCTATAGATCAAACATATACTAATCCGGTTACTAATCCAACTGCCAACCGAAGTAAAATATCTAAACCTAAAAGAAAATTATACGATTTGCAGTTGAATCAAGAGTAACTTGAACTAAATTAGATCTATACAATTTAATGTAAAGTGAAAAAGCTATGTGGAGAAATGACAAAAAGTATCGAATCCAAGAGGGAAATATCCATGTATATTTCAGAGGAAATAATCAACACAATGTATTTTATGACGATATTGACAAAATTGAATTTCTAAAGCGTTGCGATAAAGCGGCAAACAAATATGACACCAAAATTCTTGAATTTGTCCTGATGAACAATCATGTACATCTCCAGGTCGAAACAAAACAACTTACCCCGTTTATGAAGGGCTTGCTACTTATTTATGTCCCATGGTACAATAAAAGGAAAGGAAGTAGGGACAAACTTTTCAAAACCCCATTCAATAGTGCTTGCAAATTTACTGAACCATGGATAATCGACAATTCGTTGTACATTTTACAAAATCCACTCCGCGCCGAAATTTGCAGACACCCATCTGATTTCAAATGGAGTTCTTATAGCTTTCATTTCCAAGGTCACTCTCCCTTAAGAAAATATATTACAGTAGACACATCCTTTCTTGATAATCATTTTCAGACAAGATATTTTCTCGATAAGGCAATTATGGATAAATTTGTAAAAATTAATGAAATCGAAGAGTTTGAAGCAGAAGCCCCTTTACGAATAACAAACGAAGAGCTGATATTAATTACTGAAAAATTTACAAATGGTAAAAATATTTATAACCTTCCAATGAAAGAGATATCTGATCTTGTACAATTTCTTTATAAAGAAACTAATGCCTCATACAGGCAAATTGCATCAGTCACACATGAACACTACGATGTTGTAAGAAGAATCTGTAAGATATACCTGCTGGTAGTCATGTTAGCAATAAGTTGCTGATCAATTACTTATACAAGACAAGTGCAAAAAACTGTAAATCAGACATCTGCTAATCCACCTGGCAGCGTATTATCCAACTAAAATCTTCACTTCATCAATTACTCTCTGCTTTTTGCGTTGGTCAAGACCCAGGAAGTCCAGTATCCCGGGTTTTTCAAGAATCTGACGGCAAATTACCACACCTTGCTCCATAAGCTTCTGCTTAGCTGGAGTTGTGAGCTGAGTAAGTGCCGTGACCGGGTATATTTTATTTTTGTCGACAATGTCTTTGAGGCTGTTGCCAGCCGGATAATCCCAGCTGAGCAGTTGCAAGCCGGAGCACTTTCCATAGGCGGTGGCATCGGGGGTAAAGTGGGTATTGGTAACAACTCCGCCGAAAAACGTATAACCGGAGAACCGGGGCTTATCTTTTCTCATCCTGATTATATCGTCTACCCGGGAACGAACATAAAGCGGTACCTGGATATTGGCATTCTTTCCCGGGTCATGGTGGAACTTGCATTCGATAAAGTACTGTTGATGATCCCGAGTCGCGACAACATCGATTTCGTGAGTAACACAATGCCCATTGAGTACCTGTGCAACCTCTACGTCGAACCCCTGCAACTTAAAGATCTGTCCCACAAAATGTTCAAAGGGATGCCCGGTAGGACCGAGTTCCATAATTGCTTTCTTTAATTTGTACCGAGAGGCAACATCGAGAGTCTGTTTACGCAACAAAGAAAAAGCTCTGTCGTAAATACTCTTGCTGGAAACGCCATCGTATATCCAAGATTCGATATCCTCTACAATAACTTCGATAACATCATCGGCAGCCCCTGAAAGCCTCAACGATCGTTTCAGCTTCTCCGGAGAAAAGAGCTCCATGTCTCCGGATGATTTTTTAACTAAAGGAATATTGTTCATTGTTATTTAAAATTCAACTCTGCCAGTGCAGTTAGCCCAGCGCAGTTAGCATTTAATTAGTAATCAAATATTTGCAGACATAACTGCGCTGGAAGAGTTATAACTGCCATTTAAATGTGAGTCCTAATCCAAACTGGTCGTCGGTCAGATCACCAAAATCGGCCGCCATAAGAGTGGAAATGGCGATCGGACAGGACTTGCTTTTCCAACTGAATTCGGCAAGCGAATAAAACTGTTTGCGGACCGGATTGTATGGAGTGGAGTATGTACCAAAATTCCGTGAATAGGTAAGTATGGTTTTCCAGGTGACCTGCTTTGCTAAGTAACCTTTAGCTCCTGCATGAAAGGCAGAAACGCGGTTGTTTCCAATGCCGACAATGGTACCGTCTGCGTTTTTTACAAGTGGATAAAACAGCGGGGTACCCATACAGTATCCATGATAGGAAAACCCGGTACGATAAATTCCATGATTGAAATAACTGTCCCCGCCTTTGGGGTGTTTCAGGCGACCGGATATCTGTTCGATACTGCCACTTTGATTTTTAGTATAGAGATACTCGAACAAAAATTCATCTACAAGGGAACCCTTCTTGTTTTTGCTCACGTAAAAGGAGTATATGTTATCCTTAAAGTTGTAGAACTCCATTCCGGAACGGTCTTCAAAAGGATGGCTGATTCGTATTTGCAGTTGATAGCTCTCCAGATCTTTCTCTGCAATAAACAGGTATGAACCCAACTGGTTCCCTGCAACATTATCCTGATCCGTTTCCAGAAAGTCGGAATTTCCCTGCAGACCTAATATATAGCGGAAATAACTTCCAAAACCGTCCGGTAAGTGCCCGTACTGCGCAGAATTTCCTCCCCAGAACACATAACGATTCATTTCGAATGAGAGCCGGAATGTTTTACCGGTCAAAAACTGACCGGCAAGCAAAGTGTGATGCAGGTGTGGATGATTAACTACACGGTCATCGTATAGCATTCCTTCGTCATATTCGGCTTTAAAGCGAAACCATTTTTTTGCAAACCACAAAGGAATAAAACCCGATGTTGAAACTCTTATCATAGGATAGGGGCGGTAATTGAGCGAGCGGACTATATTGCCATTACTTGCCGACAATCCACATAGAACCTCTTCATCGGCAAAGGCTCCGGCCTTAAATGTTATTATTTTTCCGGAAAGACCGGCCCAAGCCTGAATAACTTTTGCATCGGTATTTTTATCCGTAACCAAAAACGCAAGGTCGGCGCCATAGCTTAATTCTATTTTTTCGGTAAGTGAGATAAGCCCGGAAAGTTTCCCTTCGGTAAGCTCCTGCCATTTTGCAGAGGTGGAATATTTACCAAGCTGGTTATTTGTAAACCAAAAAGGAAGATTATCCTTTGTCCCGGCTAATCCGGTAGTCTCTATGCTTGCATTGAATGTCCGGCCTTGCGAAAATGATACTAAAGCGCATAATAAAGAGAAAATCAATAATATAGACTTTTTCATTTTTTATTTTACTATCAGCGCTGCCAGCGTTGATAGTATCTTGCTGGTGGCCAATTATTTATAAACAATAAGTGCAAATGGTTGATTATTACATATCTGCTAATTCACCTGGCAGAACTTTCCAATTTGATACACTTTGAATCCGATTTTTTTCAGCTTTTCTGCGTCTACTATGTTTCTCCCATCAAAAACAAATGCCGGTTTTTTCATATTGTTGTATATTCGCTGCCAGTCATAAGTTTTGAATTCGTCCCATTCAGTTAAAATAGCAACCGCGTGAGAACCATCACAAACTTCATAAGGATCAGTTAAAGGAGTTAAAAGAGACCCGTTCTCCTCTTCCGGGCGGGATGCAAGATAATTGATATCGCTATACATTTGCACCGGACTTACTTTTGGATCGTAGACATAGATGTGAGCTTTCTCCTCAAGCAACAAATCCGCAACATACATAGCCGCCGTCTCCCGGGTGTCGTTTGTGTCTTTTTTAAATGCCCATCCAAGAAATGCAATTTTTTTACCGGCAACCGTGTTAAACAAAGAACTGACAATATTATCGGCAAATCGTTTTCTCTGATAATTGTTGATCAAAATAACCTGTTCCCAATAATCAGCAACCTCATTCAAACCGAGAGAATGACAAATGTATACAAGATTCAAGATATCCTTTTGAAAACAAGAACCACCAAACCCTACAGAAGAGGTTAAAAATTTTGATCCTATTCTATTATCGGCCCCAATCGCTTTAGCGACCTCTTCTACATTTGCTTCGGTCTTTTCACAGAGAGCACTTATAGCATTTATAGATGATACCCTTTGTGCAAGAAATGCATTTGCAGTCAATTTGGATAGCTCGGATGACCAGATATTTGTTTTGATAATTTTGTCTTTGGAAACCCATTTTTCATATATTGCAGATAACGCATTTATTGCAGATTGCCCTTCAGGAGTATCATAATCTCCGCCTATCAGCACTCTGCCCGGATTTTGAAGATCTTTAATAGCAGTGCCTTCTGCAAGGAATTCCGGATTAGAAATGATTTGGAATTTGATCTGATTCCCGGTATTTTCTACAATAGTCTTAATTGTCTGAGCCGTTCTTACCGGCAAGGTAGACTTTTCCACAATTATCTTCTCTTCTGTAGCTGTTTCTGCAATTTGTCTTGCGCATAGTTCTATATACTTCAAGTCTGCAGCCATGCCTTTTCCCCTGCCATAAGTTTTGGTTGGCGTATTTACCGAAATGAAAATCATCTGAGCATCATTGATGCCTTTCTCAGAATCTGTAGAAAAGAATAAATTTTTTCCTCTGACCTTTGACACAATTTCTTTAAGTCCAGGTTCGTATACAGGAAGATCATCCAAGTTGTCGCTATTCCAACTGTTAATTCTATCCGGATTAACATCCACAACATTAACTTTTATGTCGGGACAATTTTGCGCTATAACAGCCATCGTAGGGCCACCAACGTAGCCGGCTCCGATGCAACAAATGTTGCTTATTTGTTTTATCATGATTTTAAAGTTGTATGAATTCCATGGCGCTTAATGATAACCTTAAACAGTTCTCCATCTGTATCGTTATAGTTTTCGTTCTGAGTTCCATTCGGCAACCACTGCTTGCGATTAAAGGCTACCAGAGTATGTAAATGAAAGTCAGCTCGAAGCCACTTTTTTGCACCGCTTTCAAAAAAGTCCTGCCTAACATCAGTATCTTCCATAATTGATTTATTTAATTTGTCCTAAAGGTAATCATTTTTCTTGGAAGCCACCTCCGGATTAGATGTTATCTTATAATATTTTAGTTACATTTACAATCAATTTATTTCGATCGTGATTTTATAACGCTCTATTTAGAATTTAATGAATTTTATTTCTGAAAGCCAACTTAAAGAGTTGTTGAATGATGAACTTGATTTCTTATTCATATTAAATATGGATGGAGATATTATTGAGATAAGCCTTGCCGTAAATTCTATATTGGGCTATTCTGTCAAGGAGTTGAAAGGAAAAAACATTCTTACTGTTTATCCGTTGCAGTATAAGGAAAAAGTAAGTGTCATAATTCCTCTGGCAATAAAAGGAGATATCGCCTCATGTCCATATCCGTTTACAACAAAAGCAAACGAAACGATTCCGGTTGATACCAAATTTTATGTTGGCTGGTGGAATGAAGAGAACGTTATTGCTGCAGTCTGTACCAATCTGTCCGCAGAACATTTTTCCAAGGGTGTTTTTTTTAGCATATTTAATAATTCTCAGATAATGATGGCTATCAGTACGGTTGATTCCGGTATTATTTTTAATGCCAATCGTGCTTTTATGGAAACCATTGAATATTCATTGGAAGAACTCTCCGGTAAAAGTGTTCAGGAACTGGGTTTATTCTATGATTATGCCCAGAGAGAGAAAGTCGTTGACCGGTTCAGGAAAGATGGAAAAGCAGAGGGGGAAGTCACGTTCAGAACAAAGTCCGGAAAGCTCATTGTCTGTCTATTTTCGTTGGAAGGAATCGAGATTCAAAAGAATTCTTACCTGCTATCCGCTGCAACGGACATTACTAAGAGAAAAATGATGGAAGAGAAGTTAAAATATCTCAACCAGCAACAAAAACTGCTCGCAGATGTTGCACAGTTTCTGAATAAGCCAGGAGATTTTGACCACATCATTAATACTGTTTTAAAGTTAGTAGGCGAGCACTCGAACGTTAGTCGCGTCTATATATTTGAAAATACAGCAGATGAACAGTTCACCAGCAATACCCATGAGTGGTGCAACGAAGGAATTGCAGGGAAAAAAGAGGAACTCCAGAGACTTCCTTTTGATAAAGTTCCTTCCTGGAAGAAAATTTTAAACCAGGAAGGCCGTATTTTCTCAGAAAATATTCAGGAACTACCACAGGACCTTATTGATGTATTGGCACCTCAGCATATTAAATCAATTTTGATTTACCCGCTTTATCTGCAAAACCACCTTTGGGGATTTGTCGGTTTTGATGAATGCGTGCAGCATAAAATCTGGGCGGAAGATGAAATCAACCTGCTCCTAACAGTAACAAATGATATAGCCAATGCGCTTGAACGAAAGATCTACCTCAATCAGTTTCAAAACAGTGAACTACGCTTAAGGCTTGCATTGAGCGGGGCAAGAGAAGGAATGTGGGACTGGAACCTCCAAACAGGTGAAGTTTACTTTACCGATACCTGTTATACGATGATTGGCTATGAACCCAACGAATTAGCAAATAAAGGATATAAGTGGCAGGAACTTATCCATCCCGATGATTTAGCCAAAGTCTTGGAGATCTTTGATAATCACTTAAAAGGTAATACGGATTATTATGAGAGTGTTTTCAGAATAAAAGACAGTTCCGGCAACTGGAAATGGGTCTTGGACCATGGAAAAATTATCGAGAGAGATAAAGATAACAAAGCTATTCGGGCTATTGGTACTCATATTGATATCAGCAAGCAAAAAGAAGCAGAACTGCAATTACAGGAATTGCTTGTTACCAAAGATAAACTTTTTTCTATTATCTCGCACGATCTTCGTGGACCTATTGGCAGTTTTATGCAGATCATCGAACTTCTAACCAGTGATATACAGGTCAATCCCGATATGCAGGCCAATCTTCTCAATGAATTAAAAGACATGTCAAAAAACACCTTTTACCTGCTGGAAAATTTACTGAACTGGTCAAGATCTCAACGAAGTGAAATCGTTTATAATCCAAGATCTATCATCATAAACGAATTGATACACGAAAACATCGCATTACTTTCTGGCGCAGCAGGACAAAAATCAATCCACATTCAGTTTGAGGCACACACAAATTTTATTGCTTATGCAGATTACGATATGATTAATCTGGTGATTCGTAACCTGCTTTCCAACGCCATTAAATTTACCCAGACAGGAGGATTAGTCAGTATCAACATTTCTGAGCAGGATGGTCTCATAAAAACAGAGATTGCAGACAATGGAGTAGGCATGTCTCAGGAAATGGTAGATAAATTACTTACAGATAGTCAGTTCCATTCCACTTATGGTACGAGCAATGAAAAAGGATCCGGTTTAGGGCTTGTGCTTTGCAAAGACTTTGTTCAGCGAAATGGTGGATCTCTAAGCGTTGAAAGTATTCTTGAAAAAGGGAGTAAATTTATTTTTACGGTCCCGACGAATGGTTAAAAAGGGTTGTGTTACCATTTTTGCTATATTTGAATAAAAATGGCAAATCAAACCTATCAAATTCAAATTGCCTTAAAGTGGATTAAACCCAAAATATGGAGAAGAATTTTAATCCCATCAGATTTATTATTGTCAGATTTTCACGAAATAATCCAAACAACAATGGGTTGGTCAGACTCACATTTGCATCAGTTTATAAAAAACAAAACATTTTATACGGTTAGAATGCGGGACGACGACTTATGGGAAGAGATGAACAATGTAGATTATTCAAGCATGCGAGTATCAGATTTATTGAAGAGAGAAAAGGAAAAAATAATATATGAATATGACTTTGGCGATTCATGGGAGCATGAAATTATTTTAGAGAAGATTCTCCCGAAAGACGGCAATGTAAAATACGCACAATGTATAGGGGGAGAGATGAACGGCCCGCCGGAAGATTGCGGTGGAGCAGGAGGATATTCAGAAATGATCGAGATACTAAAGCAACCCCATCATGAAGAGTATGAAGGCTATATGGAGTGGCTGGGAGGTGAATTTGATCCTTGTCACTTCGATAAAA
>JBAYMP010000062.1:0-11440 GCA_041663505.1 Bacteroidales bacterium
AACCAGCGACAATATTGAAATAATGGTAATCAATATTGATGCTTTCCGGAAAAGTTTTGAAAATGACGATGAGAACAATAAATCTAATGTGATTCACCGGTATAAAGACACTTTGGGCTTCAAGCCAATAGAGCTTATTCAGGAAACAAACCCGATAGTTATCATAGACGAACCTCAGAGTGTCGATAATACCGACAAGGCCAAGGAGGCGATTGCTGCCCTTAACCCGTTGTGCTGTCTTAGATATTCGGCAACTCATAAGCAGAAGTACAACCTGATGTACAAACTGGACTCGATTGATGCATATGAAATGAAGCTGGTAAAGCAAATTGAGGTTGCCACTGCCGAGGTGGAGGGTTATATGAACAACGCATATATCTTTCTTGAGAAGGTTGACAACAGATCTGGTATAAAAGCCTATCTGGAATTGGATGTTCAGAGCAAGGGAAAGGTAACTCGTTCAAAGAAATGGGTAAAGCAAGGTGATGATTTATATGATATTACGAAGCGGGATCAGTACGAAGGGTATATAGTAAAAGATATTATTTTCAACAGGCAAACGGGTCTTTGGGAGATTAATTTTACAAGTAATTCACATATCGCAACCGAAGGCAAGGCACTCGGCTCAATTAGTGAAGATTTGATGGAGCGGGAACAAATCCGGATAACAATTGAATCTCACTTGGACAAAGAACTTCTTTTAAACCCAATGGGAATAAAGGTTCTCAGTTTGTTTTTTATAGATAGGGTGGCCAATTATCGTCAATATGATGAAGACGGGAACAGGGTAAGCGGGAAGTTTGCAATTATGTTTGAAGAGGAATATGAAAAATTGATTGCTCAAACAAAATATCAGTCACTTTTCAAAGAGATAAAGGACAAAAGTATTCCTGTTGATAAAATTCATGATGGCTATTTTTCTATAGATAAACGAAGCAAGTCCTCAAACAAGAAGGATAAATTTGAATGTTTTGTTGATACTTCCGGCAAAACAGCCCGTGATGATGATGCCTTTACCCTTATAATGAAGGACAAGGAGCGGCTTTTGAGTTTTGAGGAGCCCTTGCGTTTTATTTTCTCTCACTCTGCCCTTAAAGAGGGATGGGACAACCCTAATGTCTTCCAGATATGCACCCTTATTGATTCAAAAGACGACTTGACAAAGCGTCAGAAAGTTGGTCGTGGATTGCGTTTGTGTGTAAATCAAAATGGAGAAAGAGTAAGAGGGTTTGAGGTAAATACTCTAACCGTTATGGCAAATGAATCGTACGAAGATTTTGCCAAAGGTCTGCAAAAAGAGATAGAGGAGGACACCGGATACAAATTTGGATTGCTTCAGAGGCATTCGTTTGCACATATTGTTGTAGATGACACTTCTGAGAAACCTGTATATTTAAATGAAGAAAAATCAAGGTTTCTCTATGACTTTTTTGAACAGTGCGGCTACATAAAAGAAGAGGTCGTTAACAATAAAACAAAAGAGGTTGCAGGAAAAGTTCAGGATAAACTGAGGCTCGACCTTAAAGATAACAGAGTGAGTATTCCGGCAGAGTTTGACTATATCAAAGGGCCGATTCTTAAAACTTTACGTAAGGTTTCAGGTAATATTAATATCAAAAACAGAAACGATGCACGTAAGATCTCTCTCAGAAAAGAGGTTTTGCTCTCTCCTGAATTTTCCGAATTGTGGAATAGAATAAAATATAAAACTACCTATTCTGTTAATTTTGACTCAGAGGCATTGGTTAACAAATGTGCACAAAGAATTTTTGAAGAGGTATCAGTTGGAAAAGGTAAGTTTATTACAAAGAAGATAAAACTTGAGACAACTGCCGGAGCTGTGACAGCCAACGAAGCAACACTGCAGAGGACAGCAAAAATAATTGAAGAGACAGTTTCCCAACTGCCGGATATTGTAACTTATCTGCAGAATGAGACAAATCTCACAAGAATAAGTATTGTCGATATTCTTGTAAAATCCAAAAGGCTGGATGCGTTTAAGAAAAATCCGCAGGCTTTTATAGAATCTGTTCTAGATATTATAAAGGCAGAAATGCGGCTTTGTCTTGTAGATGGGATTAAATACAGAAAACTGGGAGAACACGACATTTGGTGTCAGGAGCTTTTTGAAAATGTTGAACTTCAGGGGTATCTCAATTCGAATTTGATGGAGAGCAAAAAATCGCCATATGATTATGTTATCTACGACTCTCCAACGGTTGAGCTGCCCATGGCCACGGCATTCGAGCAGTCACAAAATGTAAAGGTTTATGCGAAACTACCATCCTGGTTTAGGATTGACACTCCTCTTGGCCCCTACAATCCGGATTGGGCATTGGTGTGGGAAGAAAACGGCAAACAGCGCCTATACTTTGTAGTTGAGACCAAAGGTGGTATGTTCGAGGATTCCATCAAAGCGACCGAGCTCGCTAAAATCAAATGCGGCAAAGAACACTTTAGCGCAATTGACAACGGCGTTGGATTTGAATTGGCGGACAGATTTGAGACATTGGAGGGGAAAATACTGGCGAATGTTAGTATGGACTCCTGATAAAAAATGGTGTATGAATACAAAGGCTAATAGACTCTTCATTAATATTGTTATTATTCATATCTCATTTATCAGAATACTCCTGTTTTTATTCCTACATATCATATCTTTTGCGTGTGACCACCTATCAAGTTACAATAAGTTTTATGCGGGTGATAACCTTCGCATACTACTAAAACCCTTATTGGTTATACCGCATATAGCGCTGGTTGTTATTCATTTCTTCAATAATTCATCCAATTTACTAATCAATTTATCAATATCCGAATCCTTTATTGTCAGCGGCGGTAAAAACCTCAATGTATTTATTTTGTATCCTACAACGAATCCATTCTCAAAGAGTTGTTGACTTATCAATTCTCCGTTTATTGACTCATTAAACTCTATTGCAAGCATTAATCCCCGTGCTCTTGTTTCTTTAATTTTATTGGGATATTTGAAATTAATCCGGTCAAGTTGTTGCTCAAAATAATCTCCTGTTATCTTTGATTTTTCAATCAGGTTATTTGTCTCGATTATTTTAATCGTCTCAAGTGCAATAGAACAACCTAAAGGGTCATTTTGGTGTGACTGAGCATACCTAAATGGATTCTGCTCAAATTTATCTGTAAGGTTTGAGTTTATCGTAACCGAACTAATTGGAAATCCATTACCCAATGCTTTTCCTGTTACAACAATATCAGGGATAAAATCATAATGTTGGTATCCGAACCATTTTCCTAATCTCCCCATGCCAGTTGTAACCTCTTCGGCAATTATTAAACAATTATTTTTCCTGCTAATTTCAATTAGTTTGTTAATATATTCATTATCTGGAAATCTGACCATTTCGACAGATGCGCCGCCAGTTTCAACTACAAAAGCGGCTATATCCTTAAAATCAACTTTAGTAATAGAATCTAAATCGTTGTATCTTACAGTAACCAATGATTCATTCTCGTCAGATATTTGTCCAAATCCGTAGGCGCTTAAGTATGAATTGTCAATTTTCAGTATTTTTTTCTTTCCTGTGAGATGTCTTGCTAATGTTATCGAGAGGTTTACTGCCTCTGAACCCGAGCTCAAAAAAACACTTGCTCCGTTTTCAAATCTAATCAGTTGTTGGAGTTTTACTGAAAGTTCCTCTGCGTATTTATTTCTAAAATGGTATCCATGATGAATCGATTCTTTGATTTGTTCATTTATCCGTTTGATTATTTGCTTGTTGCTATGCCCAATGTTAGCACACCAAACTCCAGATTCAAAGTCAATATATTTCTTCCCCTCAGAATCAAATAAATAGCAATCTTCTGATTTTGTAATCAATTTATCGCTGGAATTATAAAATGGTATAATATCTTTTCTCATATTTCAATTTATGCAGAATGTTCTGTTCAACTTGCGCACAACGTTTGAGTGTAGCGGCAGTAAGGGATTGCGGGCTTCGTTCCTGTCCCGAATACCACGGAAATCCTTATTGACCGCTACACTTTATTATGCGTTCGGTTTTATTTTTTTAATTCTATCAATATCTTATTTATCTTGTCCTTAGAATTTATTATTTCAATTTTATCAATTGACTTTTTCTCAATATTAATTATTTGAGAAATATCAACTTCATTATCATTAATCACAAGACAATAGTTCTCTTTAAATTCATCAAACTCTGGTAAAATGATTTTCTTTTTGGTGTTAGCTTTAATCATTTTCTCCAATTTTTTCACTACGAATTCTTTTGTGTAAATTTTAACTATGCCATTAGTGGATATATGATTTTTATTATTCTTCTCTGGATTCTTGATAACCTCTATGCTTGCAATATCATTAGGTGATATATTATCAAATTCAAAGTCTTTTTCTATCTCTTCATTTACCATAAATACAGGTGGAATAGGTTTTTTACCTTTGTATAGAATCTTGTCAGAGTTGTAAATGACTTTTATATCATTATCAGCAGACGGCTCAAAATCCCAAAAAGTCCAGATAAATTGATTATCAGATATTTCGTAATTAGTTGGCTTTTGAGAAGTTATTGAATCCATAACTATGTCTTTTAGGTTTATAATAATTTCAGCTTTTCCAATAGTACCTTTCCAATTTGCTCCAGTACTCAACAAGTATGTGAAAAATCTTTTGTTGCTTTTATAGAGCATTCCAAAAGGTAATGAATATTCAACTTCAATCGTCTTAGATTCCCCTTTTTGAAATTCACTATTCCAAAAATACCATTCCTCTTTAATTTGATATGATTCTACTTTCTTTCGGTATTCTTTATCATATCTTAATAAGTCCGAGAAGTCAAACTTTATAGCTTTACCATTTTCTTTTACTTTAAACCTACTTACTTCATCTGCTATGCTTTTTATACGATAATGGTAAAAACTCATCTCGGGAAAACCAATTTGAAGTTTTTCATGTTCTCCGAGGTTTTTCATATTAAACAAGCATTTAACAACGGAACTATCATTGTAAAGGTCTATAATGATTTTTTCTGATTCCATTCTGATTGATGTCTGGTCTTTAGGACTTATTGATTTTGCTTTAACCGGATTAGGGGCAATGTCAGCAAACAGATTGGTATGCAGACAAATAATAGTCAAAATAACGATTGCAAATTTATATCTTTTCATAGTTTGTAAGTTGTTCGTTTAACTGACGCATGCTGTTAGCAACTGACAGTTATTTGATTGTCTCCAAGAATTGGGCTGCTGTCATTACTGGCAACTTTGCCTTTTGAAAGTCTTTCAGGTTTTTGGTAATAATGGCGTCAACTCCATTTTCTAATGCAGTGAAGTATTGTAATGCGTCTTCGTAATCCTTAAAGTCATTGTCGTTAAGCGATAGTCCTACAATTTTCTCATCAAGACTTAAAACCTGCACTATTAGTTTCAGTTTTCGAAGAATTAGTTTAGCTTCTTCCGGTTTTTTTGATTGTAAAAGAATATAGTTTGTATTAGCAAAAGTAAGAGCAGAAACGCTTAAACCTATCTTTTGTTTGTCCGCCAGAGTGAACAGCATTGCCGCTTCATCATAGAATGGCTCCCTTTTAGCAAGAAGGCCAATAATGATGTTTGTATCTATAAATAGTTTTTTCATTTATACTTTTCTGCTAAGTAGTTTGAATAATCCTTTCTGTAGTCAAAGTTCTCATCGAGTTGGATAACTCCGCTAAGACTTTCCACAAGAGGAGAAATTTCTGTCGCTACTGCTTTCTGTTTAGTTATCGATTCGAGATAGGATTCAACCATCTTAGAAATACTAATATTATGAGTATGAGCATAATCCTTAGCCCTATCTATAACTCGTTTGTTTAATCGTAATGTTAATTTTGTTTCCATGGTGTATTAATTTGCGTACAAAAATACAAAATCTATACGTCAATGTCAAGGATTTTCGATTTTTTCTGCTTGTTAGCTGACGTGCTTTCATTTTTGTCATTGTTTCAATTTCCTCCAGTTATGTGAAATGATATACCATCTTTTGTGAAATAAGTACTACCAGAAGATAGTTTTCCACCTCTTCCATAACTATCAGAAGACGAATAGTAATCCCTACTTCCGTCAATTTCAATATCTGTAATTTCCCCCATCGAATTTATAGTTACAAATACCGATTCCCCAACCTTTACAGTTACTTCAAAATTACCATAAATATCTACCGCCATTTTCTTTACTTGTGCAGTTACAGTAAAGGAAAGAACCATGGTAAAAAAATACTTTTTCTCATTTTAATGCTTAAAACATCGCATAATTCTGTTCTTTTCTTAAACGCTTTCATGCATGAATTTTCTATTTTAAATTTTGTTGATACTTCGTACGTTTCCTCCTGCATGACAGCTAACATTCGGAACTATATGCTGTGGGGGATTGCGGGCTGCGGACTTTGTTGTCCGCACGCAAACCTCAATTGACATATAGTTTTGTGTATGCCCTGCATGAGCAGAGCACACCCTGTCCAAGGGACATTGAAAAATTCGAAATTACAAATTTATTTTCAAGATAGCGAAGGATAGAGTGTATTTTTCCAGAGGATGTAAGTCCCTTATGTGCAGGTGGTTACGCCTTGAAGCATTAGCAAGTCGCAAGGTGGTTTACCGTGAGGTATGCACTGAAGGCAGCGAAATACGAAGTATTCATGAACACCATAGGCATCGGACAAAGGAAGAAGCTCTTACCGGGGAGGTCTTGTAAGTTTTTTTATTGTAGCAATCAATCAATGACATTCAGTTTTTGAATGCCACCTATGCTTGTATTGTCAAAATCGAGTGTTAAAAGATATTTCGGGTAATTGTCTTTGATGCTCCTAAATGCCGAAATTTCTCTATCAAACGTTTTTTCGTCATTAACGGTGAACGCAACTTGATAATATTCCTGTTCATTTTTAGGCTTTTGCACTATAAAATCAATTTCTTTGTCGTTTTTTGGCTCTTCCCACTTTTCTGCCATTTCTCTACCAAATCAAACATGGCCGATTCCTTTGATAATCCTTTCATGATTTTTTTGACACAAAGCTATATCTTCAGCGAAAGGTGGGTAAGATGGGTTGGTCGGACGGATACGTACATTTTAAATTACAGGCATCAGTTACTTCAAATTTGAGGTACTGTTTAATATTCTTCATTCGGGTTATTCTTTTTCTAATGGATTATAAGGGAAGCTTTGAGTCTTAAGTTCTTCTATTTCACCACTCAGTTCATGAAAAACCAATACTTTTCCTCCTCGTGCTTTTACAAAAGGAATTGTGTTTTTATGGTATTTCTTTAATAACTGGTTGTATTCTTCCCTTGATAATTCCTTATATCCTGTCTCGTAAAATTTGATAGGTTCTTTTTTGCTTAAGGATTCAATGCCAATGCATTCAAAGATGTAATTCTTTTGTGTATCCGAGACTTTAAGGATTAACCCAGGTAACCCTCCAAATTTCCAAGGACCGTTATTTATCGGAACACCTGTTGTAAACCATGCTTCAAATTTTCTACCTCTAAAGGTGGTAGTGGCTTTCTGGCACGGATACGATAATATTGTCAGACTTTCATTAAGTATTATCCATGCTATTTGAGGAAGATCTTCTTTATACAAAAAACTTCCACCTATGTCAGTATTTAAATCTGTTGTTGTTAGTTTATTGTTTTTAAAATCTTTATAGATCTCAATTCCTAATGTGCCCTTTGGTACCCCACTAACAGATTGCGCTTTTGATTGATAAGTCTTTAGATAATTATTATGGTCAACATACTGTTGGCTGAAATATTTTGAAGTATGTGACCCTATCAATAAAGTCTGTACATCTGAATATTTATTGTTCGTTTGCGTTGAATCTTTAAGATAAGTTAGTCTATAGGTAATTTTTATATTTGCCGAGTCTAATACTTTATATTTATAAGGTAAATAGGGAGTTGGATGTAAATATTGCTGTGCTTGCAAAACAATTACCTGTGCAATAATCAATAAAATCAATAAAAAATTTTTCATAGATTATATAATATATTTTTTGAGTTAAACAGGGAGGATTTCCTCCCTGTTGCTATAATTGAATAATAGTTAATTATCCTATTTGATGACACCTAACATGATTGTCACCTTCAGTAGCCCCTATCTGGAAAATAGTTTAAACCTGATCGGGGCTAAATCTGCTCAAGTTATTTTTGCAGATAAAATGTATATTATTCCTGATAGACATATTTATCGTAGTTTGAATTTGATTTTGAGTAAGATATTGGTGCCCCTGATTTCGTATACATGTCGGTATGAGTTTATACCGTTGTAATATGCCGAGGCATAGTTGTCGGTATTGAATATATTCTTCCAGCTAAGGGAGATGTGCATGTCTTTCCATACATATTTAATTGCCAAATCAGTAAAGGAGTTGTAGCGGTGCACAGGTATGGCATTATTGTAATAATGCTCGTAATTGGCATTAAGGCTTAACATCTTTGAAAGGTATAAATCTGCCGAAACATTATTTACAAAAGTGCGGATAGGTGATGATGACTCATTTGCCCCTATCTTGTTCCAGCTCTTGTTCCATGTTCCAGTATAATTGAGAAAAAGCCACGATGCGGGTTTGCTGCTAAGCGACCCAGCAATATTTACTACGTTGTTTTTGTATTTAACCAACTGGTTTTGCATTAATTGTTCCGACGAATATTTTCCGTAAGAAGCATCAATGGAGAAAACAATACCCATCAAATATATTCCTTTACTTATTTGTCCTTTTACCGATATATTTTCGGAAGAATTATCCTGTTCAATTGAGGAAGTAATGTTTAAAATCCCATTTAAGGTCTGCCCAAATAAAATATTTTTTTTACTATTGTTATAAAAGATTCCACCACTTATAAAAAACATGTGAATCACATCTTTATAGGATAAACTTACATTACCTCCATTGGCGTTCAATTCGGATAAACGATTGTCGTAATGGTTCAGACTTCGATAGTTTTGCAAGACATATCCTGTGTACAATGTGCTTATATCGCTCATCTGATTATAAAACGAATAGGAACCGTTGAGCTCTACACGCGATGTTATTTGATATTTTACAGTGAGTGACGGTTGAAAGTACACCCGTTGAAGGGTGCTGGTATCTGCGGCTATTCTATTATTAATATGCAATAAATGATAACTTACCGGCAAAAAAAGGTTAAACTTTATATTTTTGTAATTGTACCTTAATGATATCCCAACACTTCCATAATACTTGAACCAATTTAGATTGTTTTTCAGGCTGTCGGCAGGCAATACCAATAAATTCTCATCGTTGCCGGCAGTATAAATATCGGAACGGAGATTTTTATTTTCAAACCCTAATTCAAATTTAGGATCAATACTTACACCCCCAAGTGCAAAGGGCGATAATAGTACCAGGTAATTATTAAAGTAGAAATTGTTTGTCCTGACATTCTGCTTTAAAATAGAATATTCCTGTCCACCGTTAAATATATAGGGATATAATCCGGGTTGTATTGTCAAACTCTGTGGCGACGATTTAAAACCTAATGACGATCTTATTTCATATCCCCTGTCTTGACCTTTTTTCTTAATATAATTAAAAGTATTGGCAAGCATAAATGCCGGATTTTTCATCTGTTGATGGACCTGCTCGTCTGTGATTACATCGCCTTCATTATCTGTCCATAAACCTTGAATATTCAGATAATTATTTAGATACTTATTGGTATCGTTCTGATTATATCTGAGTTCAGTCTCTAACCTGTTGGTGTTTTTCGAAGACTTCATATCTTCATCTATGACAAGCGTGCTGTCCTTCAAAATATAGTAAGAGCTGACGGACGTACTTTTTCTGTTTTCATGGTCATTCAAATAGATTACGTTAAAATTCACTTGACTGTTTTCGCCCGTTTTTATGAGATTATTGACAGTGGCTGCATTCGAGTTGTTAAACAAATATCGGTTTTGACTGATATATGGCGGTGATGGCATCTGTACACTCAAGAGGTTATTACTGCCATCGAAACTATTTGTTGATGTAAACGAGGTCAGTTCTTTAAATAGGTTAGCACCTGTGTTATTACCTTTATATGTTGTTATGTTTTGTCGCTTTTTGGCAAAATACATCCCGCTTAACACATTTTCCCATAACAAGGGAGAAGTCCCGATGCCAAGTTGTGCCATAATGGTTAATGTACCCTTTGCCCCATCTTTCAGTTTTAAATTAATGGCTGCATTATTTGATTGTCTTACATTCGTAAGAGCCCTTATGGGTTGGTGGTTCTCAAGTATCTGTACAGTAGATACGTCCTTGGCCGATATATTGTTGGTTGCAATACCATATCTGCCGCCGAGAAGATCAAGATTTTCGATGTAGAATTTATTTATGGCCTCTCCTTGATAACTTATCTGCCCACTTTCTGATACTCTTATTCCTGGCATTTTTTTCAATACGTCGCCAATCACAATGTCGCTTTTATTACTGAATGACGACACTAAATAATTGACTGTGTCCTTGGCTCCCCATATTTTTGCTGATTTTACAACGACTTCCTTTAAAATTCGTCTTTGTTCTTGTGCCGTAAAATTGAAAATAGAATTTATATTCTCAATGTTTTTTGATTGTGATACTATTTGTAATCCCGAAATGGAGAGATTAAGTTTATCATTCCTGCCAGAATAGGAAAGGTTATAGTTCCCTTCCGTGTTACTATAATCATAACTAACGATGGTACTATCGGGCAGTACTCTTAAAATTACACATATATCTGGGTAAGGATTCCCTTTTGAATCGGTGATATTCCCTTTAATTATAGTCTGTGCCTGCAAATTATAGCTGATTAAAATAATAAATAAGTATGCAGTAAAATAGTTTTTCATCAATTTTTAAGAAAATTATGGCACTATCCAATAAATTGTGTGATAATGCAAAAAATAAAAAGCGTTAAGAATTCCAAAATGCGTCATCAGCCCAAATACAATAAATACACTGTTGAACTAAATCCCATTCGGGATAGTTTTTTAACGATATAAAATTAAGTATAAAAACTGATTTGATGAACTTTACGGCAGTACAAATTTTAAAAGTAATGCCGTATGAGAAAAAAATCAGAATTAACCATTATCGAGAGGGCTCTGGATTGCGTTCCGGGGTTCGACCGTGTCTTCCAGAAGCTTCAGCAACAGGTGGTTTTACGGGGTCAAAGCAAAAGCACCCTTCACAATTACATACGCCGTGTAGCAGCCATCTCCCTGCATTTCGGGAGGTTGCCAGAGCTTATTGCCGATGACGAGATCAACGAGTATCTCACTGCTCTTGCCCTGTCTGCCAAATCGCCATCCAGGAGCAATTTTAAACATGCCGTTTATGGGCCACGGCTATTATTACCGGCTGCTTGGTCAGAACAAACGGGCAATATCCCTCCCATCTCTCAAGAAGGACGCTAAGTTACCTGTTATT